>JAYVLW010000370.1:0-12682 GCA_043759315.1 Myxococcales bacterium | reverse complement strand
CCCGAGGTTCTCGTTGCGATCGTCGGAGATCGGATCGTCGCCAACGCCGCACGCCGCCAACAGGAGACCAGTCGCAAGTGCCCCGAGTAGAGTCCTCATGTGTCGAGGTATAGGCAACACTGGTGCCAGCGCGAACTCGTTGGATTTACGTGCGGAGACCGCACACATGCAGTGGGGCGCCGACCCCATCCCGAGGAAGAACTCCCCAACCGAGACACCTCACCTCATCAAAGTAGGAACGGCTGCTTGTGCGGGGAATTTGTGGGGCGAACAATGGGTCGTGCAGAGCATGCGTCTCGTTCTCACCACATTGTTCGTCGCGGCGACCACCCTCTCGGCGTGCAAAGGAACGAAGGCCTCGGCACCTCCGCCGGAGCCGGGATCCGGAAGCTCGAAGAAGGTGGTCGTCGACCTCCCGCGCGATGGCGGCATGCCGATGGTCGAGACGACGCGCGACAAGATGGTCCAGGCCCAGGAGCAACTCGATGTGGACGGCGAGAAGCTCAACGCGAATGGAGCTGGATCGGGATCGGATGGCAGCGAGTACGTGCCCGCCGAGTTCAAGGCCGGCATGTCGCGCTGGAAGGACACCGGCGTCTACGTCGACGGAAAACCGGTCGGCTTCCTGACGTTCGGCGAGCTGCCGATCGGCCTCAAGCCGACCTGGTTGAAGGACAAGGTCTCGGCCGAGAAGCGACCGGGCACCGATGATCCAGGTTGGCGCTGGGCGCAGCAGCGCGTCTACAAGTTCACGGACTACCTGAAGGCCGTCGGGATCGAGCCGCGCACGGTGAAAGAGATCCACGTGTACGGCGCGAAGCTCTCCGAGACGATCGTCGCCACGGGCAAGGACCTCGTCGGGAAGGATGCCGACGAGTTCTGGTTTCACTTCGGCGCGAACACCTACGGGAAAGCGATCCCGCACGTGCTCAACACGTTCGGCAACGGACGCTCGCCCGACAAGGTCACCAGCGTGCTCGTCTATCTGAAGAAGAAGCCGCCGACGCTCGTGCGCAACGACGGTCTCTATCTCGATGGTGTGAAGCAGGAAGGCGTTCCGTACTACGGCGAGCCGATCCGCGGCGGCGTGCGCGTCTACCTCGACGACAAGCTCGCGACCGTGATCAAGCGCCAGGATCTCGACGTCAGCAAGGCGACGAAGGACACCAAGGGAGAGCTGCACTGGAACCTCAAGCAAGTGCTCGAGGCGCAGGGCGTGGACGTGTCGAAGGTGCAGGAGACGTGGCTCGTCCGGTCGGAGCTGCGCCAGGAGCACTTCCCCGCAGCGGACCTCGCGACCATGACCTTCACCGCGAGCTCGCAGGCCAAGGGCGGCATCATCATCAACGACGGGCCACGCGCACAGGTGATCGCTCTGCACACCCGCAGGCTCGACCCTTCCGAGATCCCCGCCGTCACCGCGGACGACGATTGAGATCCCGCGGACCTCGGGTGGGGACCGTTGCCCCACCCTGGAGGCTGTCCCCCCAGTGTTCGGCAGTCGAACAGCTCCGCGCTGAATCCGGAGCGGAGGGCCTATACCCCGGGATCTCTAAGGGTTTGGGGGACTGGGGTCCCATGGTGGGGGGGGCCGGGACCATGTTTCACGCGTACGACATCTCGTATTTTCAGATAGTTACACGAGAAACCGAGCGGCACGCTGATTGCTCAATAGCTCGACAACACCAACCACCTCACTGGGGCAAGAGCAAATGACCAACCTGAAGAAGCTGATGATGTTCGCCGCCACTGGGCTTCTCATGCCGGCACTCGCGAATGCCGACGTCAAAGTCAGCAAGTTCGCGGCGTCGCCGACGCTCGACAAGGCCCCCGTGTCTGGTAACCCGGCCCGCCTCCGCCGCACCGACGAGGAGCAGCCCGGAAACGAGATGCCGTCCCTCGCGATGTTCAAGGACGGCAAGTCCGGCCTCGTGTTCGCCATGACGACCGAGCTCAATGGGGTCGGCGCGAACCACCGCATGCAGCTCTCGCTCACCAAGTTCAGCCTCGTCCAGGACGCTGCTGGCAAGGTGATGGCCAGCGCGGACATCCCCACCGCGAAGTTCGTCACGAACAACGATGGTAACGAGTACCGCAACGCGAACCACCCCGACGCGTACCCGATCATGGACGGCAACCTGATCGCCGTCGAGTACAACTACCAGCCGAACAACACCAACAACACCGAGCGCTACATGATGGTGTTCAACGCGCAGGGTGTTGCGGTCATGCCGCAGACCCGCGTGTTCCAGAAGAACAACGACGACTGCTCGATGGCGCAGGACATCGCGTCGACGCAGACCCGCCAGGTCAGCCCCACGGTCGCCCGCATGGTCGGCTGGCGCGGCTGCAACGGCAACGGCAACGACGACGGTTGGGTCTCGATCCACGACATCACCTGCGACGCCGGCCTCACCACCTGCTCCCTCGCGAAGATCGCGGACCTCTCGGTCTGCCCGCGTGAGGAGCGCTCGCACGGCTCGGTCTCGTTCGGAACGGACCCGAACACGGTCATCGCGACCTGGACCGAGGGCAACACCCAGCCGCAGCGCGACGGCACCTGGATGGCGGCCATCAACGTCGGCCAGGGCCAGAACGGCAACAACGCGCAGAGCCGCCTCCTCTGGAAGAAGCAGATCGATGGCCGCAAGGACGTCGACGGCCTCCGCACCTACTCGATGCGCGCCAAGCAGGCTCGCATCATGAAGCTCGACGCCACCGGCAAGCTCGCCGCGACCGACCAGCTGATCTGGCAGTCCAACGACCTCAAGGGAAACAACAACGGCAACAACAAGGGCGGTCAGAACATCAGGCTCAACTTCGCCGTCATCGAGGCGACCGCCGCCGGCATGAAGTACGTCATGCCGATGACGGACCTCGCGCAGACGAAGCTGTTCGGCGTGGATGGCACGCACAACGGCATGAACTTCGGCATGTTCGGCACGACCGACGCGCTTCAGCCCGGCGTCATGATGCTGAACGGTAGCCACACCGGCGGCGGAATGTCGGCTCAGGCCCGCGCCATCGCCTTCGATTCGGCGACCAACACCCTCGTCGACGCCGGCATGTTCCAGGTCGGCCCGTACGATCGCCACCTCTACCCGAACTACCTCGGCAACAACCCGGGTAACCAGGGCCGCAACTACGCCGGTTCGACGCTCGTCGCGAACCCCTTCCTCGGCATGAACAACACCGATGCTCACCTGATGCTGTTCGCGACGACCGGCAAGGACCCGGCCGAGATGACGAACCCGGCCATCAAGCTCTCCGGCTTCATCTCGGTCCTCCCCGTGACCTCGACCCCGAAGGTCACCCCGCCCGCCGGCGGCTCGGGCACGCCCCCGCCGGGCGGCACGGATCCGAACCCGGACGACAACGGTGACCCGGCCCCGGGCTCCGCGCTGGGTGGTTGCTCGGCTGGCCACGGCACGAGCGGCGCGCTGACCTTCCTCCTCATCGGTCTCGCCGCCTTCATCCGCCGCCGCCGCTAACTCCCCGACCAACCCCACCCTACCAATCCAACACCGGACCTCGGAGAATTACCAAATGCGCACCATCCTCCTCGCAGCGCTCGCAGCGGTTGGTCTGGTCGGCTGCGTCGGCGGCATCTCCTCGGAGGGCGGCGACCCGCTCGACTCCCCCGATGGCGATGGCAACGACAACGGCGACAACCCGGCGGGCTCTGACCTGTCGGCTGCCAAGAAGCTCTACGACACCAACGTCTACTCGGTCGTCAACGCGAAGTGCACGGGTGGCGCCTGCCACTCGGAGACTGCGACCGGATCGACGCTGACCCGCTTCGTGGCGACCGACCCGACCAAGGGCTGGCAGCTCGCGACCAACTACGCCGCACTCGTCGGCAACTACGCCGCCTCGGCCGCTCCGATCCTGCTGAAGATCAAGGCCGGTCACCAGAGCAAGACGTACACCCCGACCGAAGAGGCCAACATCACGGCCTGGCTGAACAAGGAAGTGGAGCTCCGCAACGGGCAGACCACCCCGCCGCCGAGCGGCTCGGAGACGCTGTCGCAGGCGACCGAGCGCGTCCTCTCCGAGTTCGCGGGCTGCATGTCGAAGACGAACTTCGACGCCGCGAACATGGCCGGCGCCTGGGGCAACCTGAACTCCGGCCAGGGCCAGTGTGTCACCTGCCACACCAACGGCGGCTTCGGCATGATCATCAGCGCCCAGTCGCAGCCGTTCTACGATGCACTGTCTGTCAGGAAGAACTACTTCCTCCAGTACCTCACCGTCGACCTGACGACGGGCACCGCGACCGCCAAGGTCATCGTCAACGAGACCTCGTTCAAGGGCGTCGCCACCGGCCAGGACCCGCACCGCGAGCACCCGACCTTCAACGCGACGAACAACAACGGCATGACGGCCCTCAAGGCCTTCTACGCCTCGACGATGGCGCGCAAGGCAGCTGGTACCTGCGACCCCCCGCGCCCGATGCAGTAGGGCGACGATCAGACAACCTCCGCAGCCGAAAGGCGCCGCCCCCAGGTGGCGCCTTTCGCCGTTTTCGGCGGTAGATTGGATCACCATGAGCGAGCTCGTAGGCGGCGACGGCCGCACGCACATCACCTCGAAGCTGATGCGCGAGTCCCTCCAGAACAAGAACGTCCTCTCCGACACCGACAGCGAGCGTGACATCCAGATCTTCCCGGATGTCTCGATGGTCTCGATCGGCGGTCAGAGCATCTTCGATCGGGGGAAGGACGCCATCCTCCCCCTGGTTGCAGAGCTGGTGGAGATCAAGCGCGACAAGACGCAGAACTTCGTCATCGGCGTCGGTGGCGGCACACGCGTGCGCCACACGATCTCGATCGCCGAGGACCTCGGGCTGCCCGTGGGCGGCATGGCGCAGCTCGTGGGCGCGATGGAGGAGCTGAACGCGATCCTCCTCAACACCCTGCTCGCTCCGCACGGCTCGATGCCGATGCAGCGCGATCACTTCTGGGACCTCCCGCTGTACTTCGCCGAGGGCATCACCCCGATCGCGATCAGCGTCCCGCCGTATCACTTCTGGGAGCCGCCGCCGGAGGAAGGTCACCTGCCGATGCATGGCTCGGACTTCGGGCTGTTCCAGCTCGCCGACGTGCTCGGCATGAAGCAGGCGATCTTCGTCAAGGACGAGGACGGCCTCTACGACAAGGATCCGAAGAAGCACGCGGACGCCAAGCTGTTCGGCAAGATCACGCTCTCGGAGCTGCTCGCGAAGCTGCCCGAGGAGAACATCCTCGACCGCGAGCTGTTCCACGCGTGGGACTCGGCGAAGAACCTGAAGCGCGTCGTGATCGTGAACGGGCTCAAGCACGGCCAGCTGACCCGGGCGCTTCGCGGCGAGGACGTCGGCACCGTGATCGTGAAGGACCACTGAGATGTCAGAGCGTCGCACCCTCGTTCCTGCTGCGTTCGGCGAGTACCGGCCCACGGCCGTCATGCCCGACGTCAAGGTCGTCAAGATCGGCGGCCAGAGCATCCTCGACCGCGGCCGCGAGGCCGTGTTCCCGATCCTCGACGAGATCGTCGCGGCCCGGAAGCTCGGCATCCAGGTCGTGCTGCTGACCGGCGGCGGCACGCGCGCCCGGCACATCTACTCGATCGCCAGCGAGCTCGACATGCCCACCGGCGTGGTCGCCACGCTTGGCAAGTACATCCCCATGCAGAACGCGCGCATGGTGCAGATGCTGCTCGCCAAGCACGGCGGCATCTACATGCTGCCGGATGACTTCGAGAAGCTGCCGCTGTACCTCCAGATGGGCTGCATCCCGGTGATGAGCGGCATGCCGCCGTTCGGCTACTGGGAGAAGCGCGAGAAGGGCAGCCGGATCCCGCAGCACCGCACCGACGCCGGCGTGTTCCTGTCGGCGGAGTTCCTCGGCTCGCGCCGCGCGATCTTCATCAAGGACGAGGACGGCCTGTACACCGACGATCCGAAGAAGGATCCGAGCGCCACGCATATCGCGCGGATCACCGCGAAGGAGCTCGAGGCGCGCGGGCTCCCCGACGTGGTCGTCGAGCGCGTCGTGGTCGAGTACATGCAGCGTGCGCAGTGGTGCAAGGAGCTCCAGATCGTCAACGGCCTCAAGCCCGGCAACGTGCTCGCCGCGCTCAAGGGAGAAGATGTCGGGACGATCATCTCGGCCTAGCGCCGCGATCGCGATCGCCCTCGTCATCGCCGGCTGCGCGGACAAGGTGCCCGAGGCGGATCCGGCCAAGGTCACCGCGCTCGCGCAGGTGATGATCAAGCACATCCCGCCGCCCGCCGGCGCCCGCGACTGCACCGTCGGAGATCTGCACGGCACGCCGCTCACCGCCCGGGCGATGTTCCAGCTCGGCGCCGAGCCGCTGCCCGAGAAGGTCCCCGAGTACGACGAGTGGATCAACCCTCCGGCGCTCGATGCGCCCGCCGCCCGCGTCCTGCTCGACCCCGCCGCGAGCGAGACCGAGCGCCGCCGCGCTGCCGCCGCGCTGCTCGGCTCGACCAGCTTCATCGTCTACAAGGTCGAGATGGTCAACGTGCCGCTCGCGCTCGGCGTCAAGGAGCTCAAGCGCGGCGCCCTCGGCATGCGCGCGATCGGCTACGACGCGAACGGCGGCCCGACCTGCCTGCTCGTGTTCACCGTCCAGAACGACAACAAGGTCGCCGAGTGGGCCATGGACCAGTCCGACAAGGCGCTGATCGATCCCGCGATCGCGAAGGCGGTCCGCGATGACCTCGCCAAGCAGCTGCAGGCGAGAATCGCCGGCTTCCTCGCGCAGTGATCGGATCGCCCGGCGCTACGGTGTGCACTGGGTGCGCATCGCGCTCGAGATCGCGTCGTCCTTGATCAGACCCTCGGAGACCTGGGCCTGCTGCTGGACCTGGCAGATGCCCGCCGGGAAGTTCGGCGAGCCCTCGAAGCTCGTCGCGTAGTCGATCGCGAACACCACGCGCTGGAGCTGGATGAACGAGCGCGTGTTGCCGCAGTCGCCGTACTCGCCGCAGCGGTCGATCAACATGAAGTCGTAGTCGTCCGCGAACTGCTCGACCTGCCCCGGCAGCGTCTGACCGTTGCGCATGCCCGCCGCCATCGTGCGCATATGGAGCTGCGCCACGATGTCCGCGTACCAGCTGTTCTGCTCGGCGACCTCGATGTGAAAGCCGGAGTAGTCCGTGGCGGAGATGCTGTCGTTGCGATCACCGTCAACGCCGTCGCAGCCGATCTGCTTCGCGAGATCGAACCGCTTCCACATGTACGGCGCCCACCGCAGGCGCGAAGCGGCGCGGAGATCGAGGTATCGCTCGTCGAGGTTGGTCGTCTCGCTGACGCTCCAGCCGATCACGCTCCCGGCGGTCGGCGGAGCGGGCCGGTTCGGCACCATCGTCGCCGAGTACCCCGGGAACTTCTTCGCATCGGGATCCGTGAGGTGGATCGCGCCGGTATCCACGTGGCAGATGACCTTCACGCCGCGGGCATGCAGCTCGCCGATCTTTCCGGCGAGCGCGCCGGCCGGCACGGTCACCGGCATGCCGTCGCCGTAGTCGATCGTCGTCGCCGGCGTGACCGCCCACAGATCCAGGTCGTACATCGTGGAGCGCATCGTCAGCTCGTACGGCGGCGCGAGCTGGATATCCCAGTCCTTCGCCGTGCCGAGCGCCGGGCGCCACCACGGCGGTGGCGGTGCGTCCGTGCCGGCCTCCGGGTGGAGGTGGTACTTGCCATCGTCGCAGCCGGAGGATCCGAGACCCAGGACCGCGAACCACGCGAACGCGAGACGCATCTGCGTCGAGTCTACCCCCGGCGGGTCACGCGGAGTGTGATCCGTGCCCGCTCGACGATCACTTCTCGAGCGGACGCGGCGCACCGCGAGGCGATATCGGCCGGCGGCGGGCTATTTCGCCGAGCCGGATCCGGAGCCGCCGCCGCCCGTGCCGGCGCCGCTGCCGCCGCCCGTGCCCTTGCCGCCGCCCTTGCCGTCGCCCTTCGGCGCGTCCGAGCCCGAGCCGGCGGCCTTGCGCTCCATGCCCTTGCCGTCGCCCTGGCCCGAGTGGTTCATGCCGTCGCCACCGCTGCCACCGCCGACGCCGCCCTCGGTGCCCTTGTCACCGGCCTTGACGTTGTCCTTCACCCACTCCGCCATCTTCGTGATGCGGGTGTCGATCTCCGCCTTGACGGTCTCGGCCTTGTCCTTCGGGGTGATCGTGATCGTCACGCCCTTGGCCTCGTTCTTGGTCGTGGCCGTACCGCCCTCGCCCAGGAACACCGGACAGCGACCGATGCCACCGCCGTGAGTTCCCTTCTGGTCGTGGGTCGAGCCCGACGGGCCACCATCGGTCTTCTCCTTGAGGAGCAGCTCTGCGCGCTTCTGGATCGCCGCGATCGCGTCCTTGTCCTCGGAGGTCACGACGAGAAGGATCTTGCCGTCCTTGATCTCGGCCTTGGTGGTCGAGCCGAACACGCTGCTCGGGCAGTTGCCGCCCTTGTGCGAGAACGTCTGTCCGTCGCCGGTGCCCGGTGCGGTCGCGGACCCAGATCCGGAACCGGAGCCGGACGCGACCACCGCGGATCCGGATCCCGTGGCGCGACCGCTGCCCTGATCGGAGCCCATCGCCTGGCTCGATCCAGCGCTCCCGCTGCCCGTCCCGTCCGAGTCCTTCTTCTTGCCGCACCCAGAGAGCGCCAGCGCAACCGTCAGCAACGTCATCGCAATACGCATGAGTCCTCCGCGGCGCATGCTAGCGTGGTTTGCATGCGGCTCACGGCCCTCCTGGCCACGTTGTGGCTGGCGATCGGGGCCGCCCGCGCCGACCCGGCGCTGCGCATGCCGCCGGGCACCCGGACCACGCCCACCGGCGAGCAGGTCTCGGGCCGCGGCCTCCGCGAGTCCACCGACTTCCTCGCGAAGCAGCTCGACAAGGCCGGCATCGTCGTCAAGAAGATCGGCCCCTACCGGGTGCGCGGCGTGGAGCTGACCCGGTTCGTCAGCCAGACCCCCTCCACCTCCTGGCTCGCTTTGCACGTCGTCCGGGCGGCCGGCAAGACCGTGATCTCCTTTGTCCCGCGGCCGCCCTCTTGACGAAACGGCCCCATCCGTTTAGACAACAGACCCTCACTCGGGGATCGTCTAATGGCAGGACGCAAGACTCTGACTCTTGCTATCTAGGTTCGAATCCTAGTCCCCGAACCAGCGAAGGCTTGACCGTTCCTACCCCTCCAGGTAGAACGTCGGTCCTTCCTACCGGCCCCATAGTCTAGCGGTTAGGACGTCTGCCTCTCACGCAGAAAACTCGAGTTCAAGTCTCGATGGGGTCACCAAAACTGAAGATCGCCTGCCTGCTGGTCGCAGCGGCATGCTCGAAGAACGCGGACGAGCCCCCGCCGGCGCCCACGTCTCCCGGGCTGCGGGTGAAGATCGCCGCCGCAGAGACCATCTGGAGCCCTGCGGCGATCGCCGTGGTGCCGCACCACGCGGTCGCGAACACCGGCGGCGACGCGCGCGACACCTGGTCGTTGAAGGACCTCGCGCACGCGAAGGTCGGCGCCACGGCGCGCGTGATCTCGGTGACCGGATCGGACGGCACCAGGACCATCGATGCCGCGGAGTGGGCCCGCACCGACCAGACCCCGGTGCTGCACGTCACCCGCCGCGGGGGCTGGAAGTTCCGCTACGAGGACGCTTCCGGCAAGTGGGGCCCCGGCATCGTGAACGACGTGACGGCGATCGAGATCACCCCGTAGGCGATCAGTTCTCGACGGTGACGTCGGCCTTGCGGTGGCAGACTTCCTCGGCGACGCCGCGGAGCCCGACGCACAGCAGATCGCCCTGGTCGGTGACCTTGAACAACCGCTGGTCCTTGCCGGTGTACGTGCCGGCCGGCTTGCCGTTCGGCCAGAACACCGGGCCCGCCTTCGGGATCCACACGCGCTGGCGCACCTTGCCGATCGCGGCGGCGTCGACCGCGGCGACGCGGCGGACCGCGGTCGGCCCGACGGCGACGCGGGCGCGCGCGCAGGTCGCGCGGACCTCGGCGACGTAGCCCTGCTCGCCCCGGTAGACGGCCTCGTCGCCGCGCATGGGGGTCCACACGTAGGGCGCACCGCCGAGCTTCGCGGCCGCGGGCGCGGCGACACTGCAGTACGGAGCGTCGACGCGCGCGGCATCGACCGCCTTGGGGCCGTCATCGAGGACGAGATCGACCAGGCCGTCGATGGCATCCGAGCCGCCCGCCTTCTTCGCCGCGCGCGCATCGGCGATCCGGCGCGACGCGGCGGACGTCTTCGCGGCGGCGCGGTCGAGCTCGAGCTGCTTCTTCGCGATCCACTCGGACTTCGTCATCGGCTCGCGATCGCAGACCAGGCGCTCGCCGGGTGCGCTGGGAACCGCGGCCGGCGCGTACGGCTTCGCGAGGCTGTACGCCAGCCGCTCGGGAGGCGCTGCGGAGGTCTGATCGAGCAACGGATCGAACCACGCGAGGCCACCGGCGGTGACCTTCACGGGGGCGCCGCGATCGATCGCATAGGCGGTGCCGTCCTCGAACGCCTTCGTGATCTCCACCGTGGTGCGCGGCACGAGCGAGCTGCGCGGCACGAACACCGAGAGCTGGTAGTGCTGCGCGAAGCCCTCGACACAGTCGGCGCCCGCGGTCGTCGTGACCTGGATGACCTTGCCCTTGTCGGCGACGACCTTCATCGCGACCGGCTGATCGGCGTCCATGGTCGCGACCAGGCCCTTCGCGGCGCTCTCGGTCGGGAACAGCGGGCCGGCGACCAGGACCTGGCCGCGCACGCGCTCGCGCTGGAGCGCCGCGGCGGTGCGAGCGGGGAGCGCGAACGTGCGTGTGGCGCGCACGGCGGCGGCATCGTCATCGTGCTCGTAGGTGGTGGCCGACTCGGTCACCGCGGAGGCGGGCGTTGGCAGCGGCGCGGCGGCGGGCGTCTCGACCACGGGCAATTGCACGGGAGCCCGCGCGCCGGACGAGCACGCCGCGAGCAAGAGGAGCGAAGCCAGCCTCATAGCGGCCGGACCCTACTACGGGCGGGTGCGAGAACGACTGACATGTTCACGCTGGTCCGGACGTTGCCGCTGTGCAGGAGTCGCAGGTGCTAGGTCCGCGAGATGTGGAGGCTCTTGGTGGTGATCGAAGCGATCTGCGACCCCGTGAAACCCAGGTGACCTCGGACGCGGGGCGGTTGGCGAGGATGGCGGGGACGATCACGAGCGCCGCGGCCACGCACGTGATCTCGCCGATCAGCGACGCGAGACCGAAGCCGCGGATCGCGAGGTTGTCGCTGACGAGCAGCGACGTGTAGCCGATCATCGTGGTCAGCGAGCACACGAGCACGGTGCCGCCGGTCGACCGCAGCGCGACGCGTGGGTCATCGTGCTCGGCGCGATCCGCGACGTTGATCGCGTAGTCAATGCCGAGGCCGAGCGCGATCGGCAGCGCGACGAAATCGAGGAAGTTGATCTTGATGCCGGCGAGCGCGCACACCGCGATCATCGCGAGGCTGCCGGCGCAGGTGGCGACCAGCACGGCCGCCGCGCGGCGATTGCGGCCGACCACGAGCAACACCATGACGAGCAGGCCGAGGCCGGCGACCACCGTGACGATCGGGCCGTCGTGGCGGATCTGTGCGAACACGTCGGCGAACAGCACCGCCGGGCCGGCGATCGTCGCCGGGTGATCTGGATCGGGATCGGCGCTGCGCACGGCGGCGGCGAACCGCATGAGGTCGCGGCCGTCGTACTCGCTGAACGCCCCTCCCGGCTTGACCGCGATGATCGTGCCCACGGTGCCGTCCCGCTCGGTCAGTCGCGCGGCGAGCGCGGGCGGCAGGTCGCGTGCGGTGAGCGCGTGAAGATCGTCCGGCGGCCGCAGCGCGCGCAGGTCCTCGAGCTCGGCATCGTCCACGAGGGGCGCCACCTCGTCGACCTGCGCGCGGATCTCGGCGAGCACGGCGAGCTTCGCGGGCTGGTCGGGCGGCAGCACGTCGAGGATCGACTGGACAGGTCCGATGATCGGTTCGCGCCCGGCGACCTGGCGCAGCGCGCCGACCATCGGCGCGACATCGGCCGGGTGGTCGACGGCCACGAACGTCTGGCCCGCGATGCCGGCGAGGCCGCGGCCGAACGCGCGATCGGAGACGTCCATCCAGTGGCGCGCCGCGATCGCATCGGGCGCCTGCGAGCGCAGCGCGGTCATGTCGTACTCGAACGGATCGGTCGAGAGGTAGCGCCACGACACCACGGCGCTCGCGATCACGACCGCGCCGGCGACCGCCATGGCGATCGACGCTCGGCGGAAGCCGAACAGGCGAAGCACGAGCCCACCGAACACCCGCGACGGCTCGCGGCGCGGCGTGTGTGCGAACCGGAGGATCAGCACCGGCAGCAGCACGAACGACGCGACCCAGCACACGAGCATGCCGATGCCGCCGATCAGCGCGAAGTCTGCGAAGCCACGGAACCGGGTGGCGCCGAGCGCGCCGTACGCGATCGCGGCACCGAGAGATGCGACGAGCGTGGGGCGAAGCGTGCCCCGGATCGCGATCACCATCGCATCGCGGCTCGCCCACCGCCGGCGCTCCTCGCCGTACCGCGCGACCAGCAGGATGCCGTAGTTGATGCCGTTCCCCGCGATGATCGCGCCGAGGAACGCGGTCGCCGCGTTCAGGTGGCCCACGGTGAGCGC
>JAYVLW010000369.1:0-5112 GCA_043759315.1 Myxococcales bacterium | reverse complement strand
GTTCGCCACGGCGGTGACCTTGAAACCGGCGGCCTCCAGACAGCGGGCCATGCGCGTACGCAGCGGCGCGATCGGTTCGACGATGATCACCTGCGTCGTCGTCGTCAGCCCGGGGCTCGTGATCTCGGTCTTCAGGCTCTCGATGTGAGCGCGTAGCTTGATCCGCGCCGGCGTATCCGGGCCGATCAGCTCGAAGCCCATGCCGGGATGCCGCCCGAGCGCGCGCGCCGCGGCCGGCATCAGCATGTGAGCGACCCGGCCGAACAGCACCAGCTCGCTGCCATCGGGAAGCTCGACCAGGATCTCGCTCTCCTCGCCCACGGGCAGCAAGGCCTCGGTGCGGATGTAGAGCCCGCGCGCGGACAGATCCTCGGTCTCGGCGATGACGCGCCCGGACGGGCGGTCGAACTCCACCCGGCATCGGCTCACGAGCCGCTGATCGCGGCCCCTCCGCGCGCTTGCCACTTACCAAAGTCTACCCAGGGCCTGAATTGTTGTCCTCTTTACACAGTAACGGCCGTTCACTGACCGGTGGGGAGCGCTAACCACACGTAATTTCGCTTTGTTGCAAAGGCACTTGGCAACGAGAGCGACTCATGGAAGAACCTTTCAAGAATCTCTGAACGAATTCGGATCATCGGAAGGACAGCCATGAGCCACCTCGCAATTCACGACGGCACGGCCTCGGTGCTCGATCGACTCTCCCAGGTCAGTGCCCTCCGTGGCGCACCGAGCCTGGCCGAACGGCTAGCCCAGCTCGACCGCTTCGTTCGCGAGGACCTCACCGCGTTCGACAAGGAGCTCGACGCGATCCCACGCGGCGCGCGCTCGATCCATCGCGCCGCGCATCACCTGCTCGATCTGCGCGGGAAGCATCTGCGCCCGCTGTGCGTGGCGCTGACCAGCCGGTTCGGCGACGGCTTCACCGATCGAGCGAAGGATCTCGCGATCGCGGTCGAGCTCGTCCATTCGGCGACGCTCCTCCACGACGACGTGGTGGATCTCGCCGAGCGCCGGCGCGGCCAGCCCACCGCGTGCGTGGTCTACGGGAACGCCGCCTCGATCTTCGCCGGCGACTGGCTCCTGATCGCGGCGCTTCGCCGGATCCGCCAGAGCGGCCTCGACGGCGTGCTCGACCGGATGCTCACGGTGATCGACGAGATGATCGTCGCGGAGTCGATCCAGCTCGAGCGCCGCGGCAAGATCGCGGGCGCGCGCGAGGACTACTTCGCGATCGTCGAGGGCAAGACCGCCGCGCTGTTCCGGTGGGCGATGTACGCCGGCGCCCGCTCGGCCGGGCTCCCCGTCGCGGCCGAGGCCGCGCTCGAGCGCTACGGCCTCCACCTCGGCGTCGCGTTCCAGGCCGTCGACGACGAGCTCGACTACCACGAGAGCGGGACCGGCAAGGATGCGCTCGCCGATCTGCGCGAGGGCAAGATCACGTTCCCGCTGGTCATCGCGCTGGAGCGCGACCCCGGCCTGCGCGAGCGCCTCGAGACGCTGCTCGCCGCGGAAACGGTCAGCGCGGATGCGCTCGGCGCGATCGCGAGCGAAGTCCGCGCGAGTGGTGCGCTCGTCGCCACCCGGGCGCTTGCCGAAGAGCACGTGCAACGCGCGCTCGGCGTCCTCGAAGAGTTACCCCCCGGAACCGCGCGCGATGCGCTGGTCACCGTTGCTCTCGCATCCTTGGAGCGCCAGTCATGAGCACCGAACCCACCACCGAGCTCGTCGCGCCCGCCCTCGGCAGCGGACAGATGTTCGACCGCATCGCCCGCCGCTACGACTTCGTGAATCGCGTGCTGTCGTTCGGCATCGACAAGAGCTGGCGCCGCCGCACCGTCAAGCGGCTGCAGCTCGGCGAGCGCCCGCGCGTGCTCGATGTCGCGACCGGCACCGCCGACCTCGCGATCGACATCGCGCGCATGGTCCCCGGAGCGACCGTGGTCGGGCTCGATCCCTCGACGCAGATGCTGGCGATCGCGGCGCAGAAGCTCGTGAAGCGCGGGCTCACGGACCGGATCACGCTGGTCGAAGGCGACGCACAGGCGCTGCCGTACGGAGACTGCGAGATGGACGCGGCCACGATCGCCTTCGGCATCCGCAACGTTCCTGATCGCTCGCTCGCGCTCCGCGAGCTCGCGCGCGTGGTCCGTCCCGGCGGTCGGATCTGCGTGCTCGAGCTCGGCGAGCCGCGCAGCGGCCTGCTCGGCCACGCGGCGCGGTTCCACACGCGGCACGTGGTGCCCCGCCTCGGGGCGTTGCTCTCCGGCTCGCGCGAGTACGCCTACCTGCAGAAGTCGATCGCGGCGTTCCCGCCCGCCGAGGAGTTCGCGGTGCAGATGGAGAACGCCGGACTCCACGTGATCGAGGTGGCGCCGCTGACGTTCGGCGCGTGCACGCTGTACGTGGCCACACCGGCGGAGGAAGCATGAACTCCGCCGAACACCTCGCGCCGCTCGCGCGCAGCGAACCCCTCGCCCCGGCACCCGACTGGACGTGGCTCGATGCCGGGATCTCGATCGCCGCGCGCTCCGAGGGGCTGACGTACGTCGCGCTCCCCGCCCCGCTCGTACCGGCGGCCGCGATCGTCGACGAGCTCCGCGACCAGCCGCTCGTCGCGTGGACCTCCGCGGATCTCACCATCGTCGGCGTCGGCGTCGCGCGCGAGCTGCGCGGCTCCGGGCGCACGCGCTGGGCCCAGGTGATCGCCGGGGCGCACGCGATCGCGACCAACACCCCCGACGCAGATGACGAGCCGCGCGACACCATGCCGACGCACCTCGGCGACGAGCTCGGCCAGGAGTTCGAGCAGACGCGCGCGGTCATCGCCGGCGAGCTCGCGCCGGTCAGCGCGCTCGGGTTCGCGCGTCCGCGATTCCTCGGCGGTGCGGCGTTCGCGCCCGGCGCGGCGGATCGCGCGCCGTGGCTCGGCTTCGGTGATGCCTGGTTCGCGCTGCCGCGCTGGACCTACGTCCACGATAACGCGCGGGCTTACCTCGTGCTCGCGATCGACGCGCGCGACACCGTCCACGGCGCGCGCTGGCGCGACGAGCTGTCGATCTTTCGCGCTGCGCTCGTCGCGGGGACCATCGATCGCAGGCAGCCCGCGCTCGCCGAGCTCGGTCCCGCGCCCGCCGACGAATGGCACCGCCAGGTCACCGACATCACCGACGCGATCGCGCGCGGCGAGTGCTCGAAGATCGTCGCCGCGCGCACGTGCAGCGTGCAGCTCGGCGGTCCGGTCCGTGCCGCGGGCCTGCTCGCCGCCCTCGACGATCGTCACGCCGAGTGCGTGCGCGTGATGATCAAACCGCCCGGAGGCGGCGCCCTCGTCGCTGCATCGCCCGAGCGCCTCGTGCGCCGTGATGGCGATGTCGTGATGTGCGACGCGCTTGCCGGCTCCGTGGCGAACACCGGCGACGTGGTGACCGCGAGCGTCGCGCTCCGCGCGAGTGCGAAGGATCGCCGCGAACACGACCTCGTGGTCCACGCCATCCGGGCAGCTCTCGAGGACGCGGGCGCCACCGTCGAGGCGCCGGCCGAGCCGGCGATCCGCGCACTTCGCCACGTGCTGCACCTCCACACACCGTTCCGGGCGCAGCTGCGCGCCCCGCGGCACGTGCTCGAGCTGGTCGCGCGGCTGCATCCGACGCCCGCGGTTGGCGGTACTCCGACGGAGGTCGCGACCGAGTGGATCAAGACCCACGAACCCGTCGCGCGGGGCTGGTACGCGGCGCCGGTCGGATGGTTCGATCTCGAGGGCAACGGCGAGCTGGCCGTCGCGCTACGATCCGGCGTGATCAGCGGCAACAGCGCACAGCTGTGGGCCGGCGCCGGCATCGTGGCCGGCTCGGATCCCGAGCGCGAGCTCGCCGAGACGGACGTCAAGCTGCGCGCCATGCTCGGCGCGCTCGGAGTCACCGGATGAGCGCCGCGGTGCAGACCATCTGGTGCGAGCTCTTGATCGCATCACTCGCGGACGCGGGCATCGTGACCGTGGTGGTCAGCCCGGGATCGCGGTCGACACCGCTGGTCGCCGCGCTTGCGCAGGAGTCGCGACTCGACGTCGTGACGATCATCGACGAGCGCGCCGCCGCGTTCTTCGCGCTCGGCGTTGCCCGCGCGACCGGTCGTCCCGCCGCCCTCATCTGCACCAGCGGCACCGCTGCCGCGCACTACTTCCCCGCCCTGATCGAGGCGAGCCACGCGGCCGTGCCGCTGCTCGCGATCACCGCCGATCGCCCGCCCGAGCTACAGGCGTGCGGCGCGTCGCAGACGATCGACCAGCTCGATCTCTATGGCGACTTCGTCCGCGG
Source organism: Myxococcales bacterium (assembly GCA_043759315.1). Taxonomy (GTDB): domain Bacteria; phylum Myxococcota_A; class Polyangia; order Haliangiales; family Haliangiaceae; genus JABFXX01. The sequence continues at coordinate 796 of JAYVLW010000369.1, read as the reverse complement.
CGCATTCGAGCTCGGCGCGCCCGTCGGCCAGCTCCTCGCGCTGCGCGCCGTGCGCCGCACCGTGATCCAGGCGGTCTCGCTCGCGCTCGGTCCGCACCCGGGCCCCGTGCACCTCGAGGTGCCGCTGCGCAAGCCACTCGAGCCGGCCGCGCCGTCGACCCCCGACGAGCACGCCCTCCTGGTCGCCTCCCTTGCCCTGCGCGGTCCCGCGCGGATCGCACCGCCGCGCCTGGTCGCGGATGACGATGCGATCCGCGGCCTCGCGGAAGCGATCACCGCCGAGCCGGATGGCGTGATCGTCGCCGGAGCGCTGCCGGCGGGCTTCTCCCGCGAAGCGGTGTTCGCACTCGCCGCGCTGGCCGGGTATCCCCTGATCGCCGAGGCCGGCAGCCAGCTCCGGTTCGGGCCCAGGCCGGCGAACGTGACGATGATCGATCACGCAGATGTGATCCCGGTGGCGCAGCGGCCCGCACCGCGGTTCGTGCTGCAGCTCGGCGCGGAGCCCGTGGCCGCGAGCTGGCCGCGCTGGCTCGCCACGCTCGGCAGCGCTCGGCGCTGGATGCTCGCCGGCGCGACGTGGGCGGATCCCGATTCGTCCGCCCGTGGCGTGATCCTCGGCGATGTCGCGGCCGCACTCACCGCCACGACCACGCTGCTCGGCGACGGTGCGCGCGGCGTCCGCACCCGCGCATGGCTCGAGACCTGGCGCGATGTCAACGCGCGCGCGGAGGCCGCGTGCGCCCAGGCGATCGAGGCCGCGCCGCGCAGCGAGGTCGCGCTGCTTCGCGCCGCGCTC
>JAYVLW010000368.1:0-26072 GCA_043759315.1 Myxococcales bacterium | reverse complement strand
GGCCCGCCGAAGGGCGTGATGCTGTCCCACGGAAACCTCGCGTGGACCGCGCGCACGTTGATCGACGTGGGCAGCGGCACCGAGACAGATGTCTCGCTGTCGTATCTCCCGCTCTCCCACATCGCGGAGCAGATGGCGACGATCCACATGCCCGCGACCGCCGGTTCGACGGTGTACTTCGCGGAGTCGATCGAGAAGGTCCCCGACAATCTCAAGGAGAGCCGCCCGACCGTGTTCTTCGGTGTGCCGCGGATCTGGGAGAAGTTCCACGCGGTGCTCGCCGGCAAGCTCGGCGAGGTCAAGGGTGGCAAGGCGAAGCTTCTCGCCTGGGCCCGCGAGGTGTGCGCCGAGGTCAACGCGAAGCGCGATCGCGATCTGCAGCCGTCGCGCGTGCTCGATCTCCAGTACCGACTCGCGCACAAGCTCGTGATCGGCAAGCTCAAGGTCGCGCTCGGCTTCGACCGCGCCCGCTCGCTGATCTCCGGTGCGGCGCCGATCGCCCCCGATGTGCTGGAGTTCTTCGCGAGCATCGATCTGCCGATCCGCGAGATCTACGGCCAGTCCGAGGACACCGGCCCGACGTCGTTCAACCTGCCCGGGCGCACGAAGATCGGCAGCGTCGGTCCGGCGCTCCCCGGTCTCGAGTGCAAGATCGCCGAAGATGGCGAGATCCTGATCCGCGGTCCCAACGTGTTCCTCGGCTACTTCAAGGAGCCCGAAGCCACGACGGAGAGCCTCAAGGATGGCTGGCTGTGCTCGGGTGACCTCGGGCAGTTCGACCGCGATGGCTTCCTGACGATCACCGGTCGCAAGAAGGAGATCATCATCACCGCCGGCGGCAAGAACATCGCACCGAAGAACATCGAAGCCGCGATCAAGCAGTCGCCGCTCGTGGGCGAGGCCGTGGTGATCGGCGATCGCCGCAAGTTCCTCACCGCTCTGGTCACGCTCGGGGATGCGGCGGCGAAGATCGAGGACCGCACGCAGATCCGCGCGCAGATCCAGGCGCAGATCGATCAGGTCAATGCCTCGCTCGCGCGCGTCGAGCAGGTGAAGAAGTTCGCGATCCTCCCGAAGCCGTTCGGGATCGAGACCGGCGAGCTCACGCCGACGATGAAGATCAAGCGCAAGGTCGTCGCCCAGATGTACGCACAGGAGATCGAGGCGATGTACCTGGACGCGTCCGAGTGACGGCGCCCTGGATCCGCGAGAGCTACGTCGCCGGCGGTGGTGCAGCGCAGATCGCGCTGATCGCGCTGTCGTCCGTGAAGCTGCCCGATCCACTGCCGGTCTCGCGCAAGCAGCACGGAATGCCCGACGATGGCGATGGTCCAGGGTCGATCGCGATGGTCGCGAAGGATCGCGCAGAAGATCCGGCGTGGTTCGCCGAGCAAGTGCTCGCGCCGTTCACCGAGCTGATCGCGACCGATCTCGGCCCGTCCGCGGCAGCGACCGCGCTGGCCGCCGAGCACGCGTACGTGATCGAGGCCCAGCTCGACGATCCCGATGACCTCGGGCATGTCCAGGCCGCGTGGGCCCTCGCCAAGTGCGTGTGCGAGGAAGGCGCCGCCGTGGTCATCGATGTCTACGCGGCACGCGCTCACCTCGGGAGCGAGGTCGCCGCGCTCCGCCCCGATCGGACGTTCGACGTCATGCACGAGGTCACCCTGTTCTTCGAGGAGATCGATGCAGAGCGCGGCACGCTCGCCGCGTGGTCGCTCGGGCTGCGCAAGTTCGGCCGTCCCGATCTCGTGCTGCTCGATGTCACGCCGGAGACGGCGACCGAAGCGGCGCTGCTGCTCCGCGATGTCGCGGCGACGCTGGCCGATGGCGAGCGGCTCGAGCCCGGCGACATGGTCGGCGTACCCGATGGCCGCCGGCTGACCGCGACCGAGTTCGAACCGGAGGCCCATCCGGCCGTGGCCGTCGACGGTCCTGCGCTGCTGCTCCGCGTGGCGCCCGCGGCGCCGGAAGCCTAGCTCACGGCGTCAGCGTCGACGGACCGCAGGTGCCCGCGGTCTGGGCAGCGAGCGTCGAATCGTAGAACGTCTGGAGCGCCGGCATGGCGAGGTTGTTCAGCGGGTCGAAGTGCGGGTGGTTCGTCAGCGTGACGCCTGCGTTTGTCATCGACGACATGTTGATGATGACCTTGCCGGTGCCGTCGACCGTGAAGTACTTGAGCAGATAGTCCTTCTGCGTCGAGATCGCGCCGAAGAAGGTCTGGGCGTTGTCGCTCAGCAGGAAGCCGTAGAGACCACCGCCGTGGCAGTTCAGGCACTTCTGCTGATTGCTGGCCGCCAGCGCGCCCCACTTCTGCGCCATCTGCGCCGTGTTGAAGTTCGCGATCGTCATGCAGCCCGACCACTTCTTCAGCACCTCGATCGGATCGACAGGGGGCGGGTTCATGCCGTTGTTGCGCTCCGTCTTCTCCTGGTTGAGCCAGTTCGTGATCGAGGTGATGTCGCCCGCCGTGTAGGTGATGCCCTGGTGGCCGGCCGCGATCTTCGTGAGGATGCCGGCGGTGGTGGCGGCGAACGAGCCGACCGTGAGCGGCGCGCGAACGATGGCGTCGTAGGAGGTATCCGCGCTCGAGTCCGAGAACCGCGAAGTTCCACCACCGGTCGCGCCGGTCACGCTGTGGCAGGCGCCGCCCGTGCAGCGGTTCGTGATCGAGTGGACGTTGGCCTTGTACATCGTCCGGGCCATCGACCCACCGGTGACACCCGCGTCCGGGGTGGTGCCACCCGTATCGGGCGGGATGTCACCGACGCAGCCAGCCACGACGAGTGCGGTCACGAGGGCGAAGGTGAAGCGCATGATGCTGGATTGTGCAGTAGCCAGGCCATGATCCGGCCCTCCCAGGACCAATGATTACAAGGGGTTTACATGGGTGTCCCAGGGCGTGGTGGAGCCTCTACCCACATGATCTGGGGACTCGGGACAGTGGGTCTCCAGTCCTCGTGGATTGCTGGGCGCCGCGCGTTCGTGGGGCATGCGATCCGTGGGTATGCTCCGCGGATGGGTGATTCGGCGCTGACGGCCCCGCGGTACGGCCACCACGGCAAGGTCCTGTTCGTCGACCTCTCGGCACAGAAGCACTGGATCGAGCAGGTCGACGAGGCTGTCTACCGCAGCTACCTCGGCGGGTACGGCCTGGGTGCGTGGTTGATGTGGAAGCACTTCCCGCCGGGCACGGACGCGCTCGCCCCGGAGGCGTGCTTCGCGATCTCCTCCGGCATGCTGACCGGCCTGCGCACGCCGTTCTCGGGGCGCATCCAGATCGTCGGCAAGTCGCCGCTCACCGGTACGTGGGCCGACTCGAACTCCGGCGGCAGCGTGTGCAGTCACCTCCGCGCCGCGGGCTACGACGCGGTGATGGTGCGCGGGAAGGCCGCCGTGCCCACGCTCCTCGTGATCAAGGACAGCGAGGTGTCGTTCGAGCCCGCGGGCGAGCTGTGGGGGCAGGAGATCCCCGAGACGTTCGATGCGCTCAAGGATCGCTTCGGCGGCAAGCGCGACGTCGGTGTCTCCGCGATCGGCCCGGCCGGCGAGAAGCAGCAGCGGATCGCAAGCGTGATGAACGATCGCTACCACGCGTTCGGCCGCCAGGGCTTCGGCGCCATCTATGGCAGCAAGAACTTGAAGGCGATCGTGGTCTCCGGCTCCGGCGAGGTCCCGATCGCGAAGCCCGACCAGTTCAAGAAGATCTGCAAGGCCATCACCGACGAGTACAAGTCGGACCTCGGCATCGTCGCGCGGTTCATGGCGTACATGGGCAAGCCGAAGAGCTGGCTCGGCTGGATGTACCGGCTGATGACGAAGCTCGGGATGAAGGTCCAGGCGCCCACGGCGGCGATGCGCCGGATGTGGTCGCAGCGCGGGACCACCGCGGCGGTCGCGCTGTCGATCGAGAACGGCGACGCGCCGATCAAGAACTGGACGGGCGTTGGCTCGCGCGACTTCCCGCTCGCGAAGAAGGGCATGAAGCTCGACGGTGGCGCCGTCGACAAGTACATCACCAAGAAGCTGTCGTGTGGCGACTGCCCGATGCCGTGCAAGGGCATCGTCAAGGTGAAGTCGCGCAACCTGACCGACGTGCGGCGGCCCGACTACGAGACCATCGTCGGGTTCGGCGCGAACCTCGTCAACGACGACATCGAGCTGGTCACCGCGTGTCACGACGCCTGCAACCGCTACGGTATCGATGCGGTCAGCTCGTCGGCGACGCTCGCGTGGGTGTGCGAGGCGGTCGAGAAGGGCCTGCTTTCGAAGGCGGACCTCGACGGGATCGACATGACGTGGGGCAACGGCGAAGGCGCGCTCCTGTTGACGATCAAGATGGGCAGCGGCGATGGCTGCGGTGCGTGGCTCGGCCACGGCATCAAGCGAGCCGCGGAGCACGTCGGCAAGGGCACCGAGGAGTTCGCGGTGCACGTGCACGGCGGCGAGCCGGCGTATCACGACACGCGCTTCACCTCCCTCATGGGCGTGACGTACATCGCCGACCCCACACCGGGTCGGCACACCGCCGGCTCGGGCTCGTGGAACGAGACGTTCGGCGCCGGGTTCTCGCTGCCGAAGGCGGCCGACAAGAAGGACTGGAACGTGAAGTGGAAGGGCACCGAAGGCAAGGGCAAGGCCCAGGCGCTGCACTCGAACGCGCACCAGGTGATGAACGGCCTCGGGCTGTGCATGTTCACGATGCTCACCGGCGCGCTCCCGTGGGCGGATCTTCTCGACGCGGCGACCGGCTGGGGCCTCAGCGATGCAGAGCTCCTCGTGTGCGGCGAGCGGATCCAGAACCTGCGCGCGGCGTTCAATCGGCGCGAGGGGATCGTGCCGGCGGACTTCAAGCCGCACCACCGGATGCTCGGCGAAGGTGATGGCAACCTCAAGGCGGGTCCGCTCAAGGGCGTGCGCGTCCCCCTGCCCCTGCTCAAGGACGACTACTTCAACAACATGAAGTGGAACACCACGACCGGTCACCTCGCGAAGGCGCGCGCACAGGAGCTCGGCATGGCGGAGATCCTCGACGGGTACGTTGACTGATGGGGATCTTCGACAAGCACCGCGGCGGCAGCGCGAAGGTTCACATCTTGATCAAGGGTCGGATCGGCGACACCTGGCGTGACGTCGACGAGTACATGCGCGTGCCCGTGGGGACCACGCTCGGCCGGTTGGTCGAGATCGCCGATGCCTCCGGTGTACCGCTCACCGAGGCGCTGCAGAACAGCCCCCACCTGACCGACACCATGATGATCAACGGCGAGCGCTGTCCGTTGACCGAGAACACGGACCGCGTGATCGTGGATGGCGACGAGATCTACCTCCTGGCCCCGCTCGCGGGGGGCTGAGGCCCCGCAACTCGTCCCGCAACTCATAGGATCTACATCCACGATCCGGGGGCACGCCGCGTGCAACAGCGTGTGCTTGATGCGGTTTGTCCTCGCCCTGGTGGCCATCGCGGCGTGCGACTTCCCGACCCCGTCGGAGGAGTACGCGTGTCGGGTGACACCCGATTGCGAGAGCGGCCGGATCTGCGAAGGCGGATACTGCGTGATCGGGCAAGCGGCGAACGGTCCCGACGCAGCCAGCATCCTTCCCGATGCGCGCGGAAGCGATGCACCCGGCGATGCGGATCCATTCCAGGCCGTCGCCGCGCAGTGCATGGCGGCCGGGTACTCGATGAACGCCACCGCGGGCGGCTACGTCCGTGCCGCCGCCGGGACCGCGAGCTGGCTCAACGCCGAGGCTGACTGCGTGAACGACGTCAGCGGCGCGACACACCTGATCGTGCTGTCGAGCGCAGGTGAGGTCGCGTACATGAAGTCGCAGCTCGGCTGGGTCGGGCTCTCGGACCGGATCACCGAGGGCACGTTCGTCAACGTCACCAACGAGGCTGGCGATGTCCGCCCGTGGGACACGAACCAGCCGGATAACGGTGGCGGCAACGAGAACTGCGCGCAGATGAAGACGGGCGGTCTCGACGACGACCAGTGCGGCAACGCGCACCGCTACGTCTGCGAGTGCGACGGCAAGGCTGCGACGCCGTAGCCAGCACGCGCGCGCAGCGACGCGGAGTGGGCGTTGCCCCGGTGGATCACCGTACCAGCGCACCGACGAGCAGCGCCCCGTAGACGCGGAGCAGCGTCGCCAGGTCGGCCTCGTCGAGGTACAGCGTGGCGCCGAGGAAGTAGTCGCGGCCGTAGTGCACCTCCTCCAGCGCCCCCGGTACGGGGGAGTTGCCGCTGACGATGCGCAGCGAGCCTGGAGGATTCAGCGCGTCGTCGATGCCGGCGAGCACGTAGATCGACTTGAACACCGCGAACGCGGCGGCCACCTTGACGCGCGGCGTGCGGTCGAAGCTGCCGAACACGTCGGTCGAGAACCGCAGGCGCCCGCGCATCAGCAACAGATCCGCCCCCGCGCCGAACGTGGAGTCCTTGACGCCCGCCCTGAGGCGGAGGGCGCCGAGCTGCTTGCCGAACTGCGCGGTGAACCGGAGCGTGTCCTTGATCTCCTGGCGCCGGGTGTACTGCGACGTGTTCGCCGCGTCGGCGAGCTCGTCGGTGGGAAACGAACCGAGCGCACCGCTCTCGAGCTCGACCAGGTAGAACTTGTCGTGGCGCACGCGCATCTCGGCGCTGGCGTAGAGCCGCGGCGCCTTGGCGTTGATGTTCCACTCGATGCGCATGCCGAGGTAGGACTTGAACCGGCTGTAGCTCGAGAGCGCTTCCTCGCCACTCGCGGCCGCGTCCTCGAGCGTGTCGGCGAGATCGGGGTCGTTGATCAGCTTGCCCAGCGTGCCCTTCCAGTCGTTGCCCGTGCCCTCGTTGATCGCTCCGAGCACCTGCGCGACCTCCTCGATCTGCGGATCGGCGCCCTCGAGCCCCGCGCGGGTATCTTGCAGAGCCGTGACGAGCTGGCCCTTGGCATCGCGGATGCCCGTACGGGCCGTCGCGACCGCGCGATCGATGCGATCGATCGTGTTGATCGTCGCTGGTGCGATGTCGGCGAGCGCGGAGGCTCCGGCCGCGGTGAGGCTATCGATGCGCTCGATCGCGCTGCGCGTCTTCGACAGAGGGCTCTCGATCCGACCGGAGGCGAGCCAGCCATCCGCGCCGAGCACGCCCTCGACGACGTCGCCGTTGATCGCCTTGCGCCCCTTGCGCACCACCTCGTTCATGAGGTCGAGCGCCGTCTCGATCCGCGGCATCGTGCGCTCGACTCCGCGCAGCACGGAGTCCGTCGAGGCCCCCTCGATGACATGGGTGATCTGCTCGCCCGATCGGAGCATCCGCTCCGGTGCAGCACCGTCGTCCTGGCCGCTGAAGATCAACTCGACGTAGCTGTCACCGAACAGCGAGTCGGCCCGGCGGGTGATGAACGCGTCGACGGGGATCTGCGCATTCGGCTGGAGATCCATGTCCACGCGCGCGAACCGGCCCTCGATCGTGATGTCGGTGATGTCGCCGATGCGCACGCCCGCGATCACGACCGGCGAGCCGACCGCGAGGTGCGAGCCATCACGGAACCGCGCGTAGGTGCTGAACCCGCCGCCGGTCTTCTGGTCCGGGATCCGCGAGCGCATCCACAGGACCACCAGGCCCAGCACGGAGACCGTGAGTCCGATGGTCACCAGGCGGGAGATCCAGCGCACGGCGGCACTCTACCGCACGCGCTAGCGCCTGCAGTCAAAGTTCAGCGGGATCATCGGCCCGTGGTCGATGACCTCGAAGTCCTCGACCTTCAGCGCCCCGAGGTCGCGTGGCCCGAGGAGGCTGTCCCACTTGGCCGCGGTGTATCGATCACTCTGCGCGGTCAGCGCGATGTTGCCGCCGTCGGCGTGATACATGCCGTACTTCTGCATCGCGCGAGCGACGACGCGCGCGCCCTCGTTAGGCAGCGACGCGATCGGGAAGTCGGCGCGCAGGCGGAGATGAACCCCGTAGGCGGGGGCGTTCGCACCGCCGGTGGTGTTCGTGCCGTGGCTCGCCGGATGAACGTAGCCCTTCTTGACGCGGTTGTTCGGCACGATGAATCGGATCGCGTGATCGATCTCACCGGAGGCGACCTCGTCGGCCGTGAACAACAGCGGAGAGATCGGAAAGCCGGCCGCGTCGGCGCTCGAGCACTGCTCGCCGCGGAGGCCGTCGTCGTACTGTGCGCGCGTATCCCACGCCGCGAGGCAGCCGCCGAAGAACGTGCTGGTGATGTTGGCGCGCCACATCTCGTAGAGCTGCCCACCCGCCGGATCGAACACGAGCAGGTGGCAGTCGCCATCGCCGGTGCACGCGTAGCCCGTCTCGCCCTCGACATTGCCGCCCGGCGGGACTGGCATCGCGACGCGATCGCAATCGGGATCGTAGAAGTCGGCGGTCGGCGTGAACGTGCGCATCGGCGTTCCAGACGGCGCGGCGAGCACGTCGATCGAGAAGTCGATCTGCATGAAGTCGCCGTTCCCCCAGCCGCCGCTCGAGCGCAGCGCGGCGATCTGCTGCGCGCTGGTCGTGGACGGTTGCACGCCGGCAACGACGGCGTTGAAGAACATCGGCGTCTCGAAGTACGGCCCGGTCGCGCCGTTCGGCGGAGCGATCGAGCCATCGGTTCCGAAGGTGGTGTCGTCGCCACCGCCACCACACGCGCCGAGCAACCAGACCAGAGCGATGGCCTTCCTCACCCGACGACCGTCTCATACCTGCCGGACCGACGACAACCGGGTAAACCTCGCAGGCGGCCCAGCTCGGACCTACGGGCCGCCGCGACGCAGGTAGTAGTGCACGCCGCGCTTCGGGTGAGACAGCTTGATCGCGAGCGCCTTCCCCGGTGGCTTCGCGACCTTGGCGATGAAGCGCAGCTGCTTGTCCATCGGGATCGCGACGCCCTCGACGGCAGCGACCCATCCCGGCAGCACCGCGCCGCGCACGTCGATGTCGGCGTCGCCCCATGCCTTTCCGTACTGCGGTGACTGGATGTAGACCTGTGGCGCCGTGTTGTCGAAGTAGATCTTCAGCGTCGAGACCTTCGGATCCTTCACCCCGTTGCGATCGATCCAGTAGGTGTACGTGCCTTCCTTGAGCTTCTCGCCGGGCACCGTGATCTTCGGTCCCGGTCCGGCGAACGTCTCCTCCGTGCCGCCCGTCGCCATGTGCAGCACGAACGGTCCACCCTCGCCCTTGATGCGCACGGCGAAGTTGGGGATCGAGCTCTGGTACCCCAGGCTGTAGTTACGGCCGTCGGTGTCGATGTCGTTGGTCACCGGTTTCAGCAGCGTGCGCGTGCCGGCGTCGCGAACGAGCGCGATGCGCCCCGAGCCGACCGCCGCGCTATCGCCGCTCGCCGTGGTGCAGCGGAGCCGATACGCCCAGCTTCCCGGACCGATCGACAGGTTCGCCTGATCCTTGCCACCGGAGACCTTCGCGGTGCGGAACCGCGCATCGCGATCCATCTCGATGAAGCCACCCTCGCTGCACTTCCCGCCGAACGAGAACTGCACGGCGGCGGCTCCCTTCGGATCATGGATGGTCACGGTCTCGCCGACCGAGAGCCGGAAGTCGAAGTAGCTCGGGATCGCCTCGATCACGCGGATCGTGCCGTTCTTCGCGAGCGTCGCCGTCTCACCGCGGTTCATCTCGAGCTCGCCGCCACCCGAGCCGGTGAGCTTCGCGGCGCCGCGCGTGCCAGTGACCTTCGCTTCGCGCGTGTTGACGTCGACGCGAACCTCGGACCCCGTGGGGGTGTTCTTGAGGGCGACCGCACCACCGGGGATCGCGACCTTGCCCTCGGTCTTCGGCGCGACCGATGCCCGCGCCGCGCCGGACTCGATCGCGAACACGCTGTCATCGCCGAGCTTCGCGCGCGCGCCGCCGGCCATGTCGAGCGCCGTACCGCTCGCCGTCAGCCTCGCCGTGGTGCCATTGCCAAGCCGGATCGTCGCGCCCTTTGCGAGGACGCCTGCGCCGGCGGGTAGCGGCTTCCACGCCGTCTCGCCGGGGCCCTGGATCTCGGCCTTCTTGCCGGTGACCTCGATGGTCGCCTCGTCGCTCCGAGCGACCTCGGGTGCGTCGATCGGCGCATCGACGACCACCGCCGCATCGGCGACGCCGGCATCGATCGTGGTTACGGTGACATCGAGGCCGAGGTCGATGACCTTGCCGACCTCGAGGTTGATCGATCCGCCGTCCACGCTCGACACGGTGGCCGCGCCGATCGTCAGCTCGATCGTGTTCTTGCCGCCGGGCTTCGCGCTGATGCGAACGGTACCTTTCGAAAGCTTCACGTCACCCCCATCGAGGGCGTAGTTGCCGGAACCGGTCAGGTCGATCGCACCGAGCTCGACGGCGATCCGGCTGTTGCCGTCCTTGCCACCGAACCGGAGGACCGTGTGCGGCTGCATCGCGATCTGTGCACCGCCGATGACCTCGAGGCCCGCGCCACCATCCGCGGTTCGTGCCGCATCGCCGATGAAGAACTCCGTCCCGACATCGGCCTGCTTCCAGTCGGAGTCGCCCTGCTGGCGATCGACCGGACCGTCCTTCTTCGTCAGCTTCGCGATCGCACTGCCTTTCTTCCCGCCGCAGCCGAAGGCGAGCAACGTGGCAAGGAGGAGCAAGAGAACGCGATGCAATGGACCTACTTGTGGAGCTCGATGTTCTTGAGAGCGACGCCGTTCGGATCGATCGTCACGTCGAGCTCCTGATCGGCGAGGCCGGCCGCGCTCGCCTTGATCTTGTACGTGCCGGGCGCGAGATCCACCTCGAACGTGCCGTCGGCGGCCGACGTCACGCTCTTGCCGCCGGGCTCGATCTTGATGGTCGCACCGGGCAGCGCCTTGCCGCTCACCGTCGACCGGATGATGCCGCGCAGCTGACCCGGCGGGAGCACGGGCTCGAGGGTGAGCTTGGCAACCTGGTTCGCACCCTTGACGAGCGTCATGGTGGTCTTGCCGGGCTTCTTGCCGTCGACGGTGACCGTGACCTCGACGCCGGTGTCGTCGAGCGTGGTGACGCCCTTCGCGGTCTTGCCGATCGGCAGCTTGGACACCGTGTACGTGCCCTTGTCGTCGGTGACCGCGGTACCGGTGTTGTTCTTCGCGGTGACCTCGACCTTCGCGCCGACCACGGGCTTGCCGGTCTCGTCGACGACCTCGCCGGAGAGGTCGGCGGTCTCGACGACGGTGATGTCCACGGGATCGTGCGGGATGATGCTGCCGCTGCCCTTCTTCGGACCGCCGAACTGACCGCTGATCCCGAGGCCACCGGTGACCGTGGGCTCGTAGGCGATCAGGCGCACGTCGTTCGCCGCGAGCTCTGCAGAGCTGATCTTCGGGACCTTCGCGCCCTCGACGAACACCAGCACGGACCACTCGGGGGTGAGGTGGTAGCCGGCGTTCGCGCCGAACCGGATCAGCGGACCGGGCGCCTCGTGCGCGGTGGTCGAGCCGGCCGGCGTGTTGCCGCTGCCGACGAACACGTCGACGCTACCCTCGGCCCCGAAGAACAGCTTGCCGCTCGGTACCGACAGGCTCGCGCCGGCGAGCACCGCATTGAACTCCGAGACACCGAGCGAGACCCGGTCCTGGACCGAGAGCTTCATCGGATCCGCGGACTTCGCGCTGTTATCGAGGCGGAAGCCGGCGCTGAACGAGAGCAGACCCGGGCCGGCCTTGAGCGAGAGCAGGCCACGCGCGTCCACGGAGATCGCCGAGCCCGCGACCGACGGTGCATCCTTGCCCGGCACCCAGATGCCGACCTGGCCGCCGAACCGGAGGTTGCCCGCGGCCTTTGCAGCGCGCACCAGCAGGTGGGGATCGCCCACGTAGCCATCGTCCCCCCCGGGGAAGTGCTTGTCGTAGCGGCCGTCGAGCGACAGCGCGATCGTGATCAGCTCGTGCGGGGCGAAGCCGATGGCGAGGTTGCCGATGCCGCGGTTGAGCTTGTGGTCCGTGCCGAGCAGACCGCCGCGCCGGCCATAGCCACCGAGCAACGCGACCTCGACGGCCCCCCTCGGGAGGGTGACCGCCGCCGGTGCGTGTAGCCCGCCCGGCATCGCACCGTAGCCAATGGCCTGCGGAGGTGCGGGCTCGGGTGTTGGAGTGGCATCCGGCGCGACATCCGCGGGCTGCGCGGAGGCAACGGACGACGCGACCACCGTGATCAGGATAGAAGCGAGTCCCCACCGGCGACGCATTACCGAAAGTGTACGGGGCTTCGGTCGGTGATTTCCAGTCTATGTGACTTCAATAACGTAGCCAGCGGATCAGCTCTCGGAGGGAGGGCCGCTTGCCATATAGAAGCACCCCCACGCGGTAGATCTTTGCTGCGGCACGTGTCACCAGCACCGTCGACACCAGGAGGATCGCGATCGAGATGCCGACCTCGCCAAGCGTCGCGCCTCCCAGGACAAACCGCATCGGCATCAGCATGGGTGACCACAGCGGCACCATGGTCATGATCGACGCCGTGGACCCACGGGGCGCGTTGGAGACGACCTGGAGGCACATGACACCGATGACGAGCAGCATCGTCACGGGCATCTGGACCTGCTGTGTGTCCTGCTCCGACGAGACCATCGCTCCCACCGCGGCATACATCGACGAGTAGAAGAAGAAGCCGAGAACGAAGAACACCAGGACGATCGACACCTCGGTGAACGCCAGCGGCGGCAGCGCCACGCCACCGGACCCGTGGATGCCGAACAGCCCGAGCAGCTCCTCCCGGTAGGCCAGCGCGAGCGCGCCGATCCCCAGCCACACGGTGAGCTGGATCAGCGCCGCGGTTCCGACGCCGAGGATCTTGCCCGACATCAGCGACTGCGGCTTCACCGCGGCGACCAGGAACTCCATCACGCGCGAGGTCTTCTCCTGCACGATCGATCGCATCACGGCGACGCCATAGAGCGTGAGCACCATGTACAGCACGAACGCGAGGATGTACGCGATCAGGAACGAGCCCATGCCGGAGCTACCCGCGGCCTCGCCGGTCGAGTGCTGCGACACGATGTTCGCGGGCGTCATCAGCGCCACGATCTCGAGGGGCGACAGGTTCAGCTTCTCGAGACGGACCTTGATCACCGCAGCCCGCACCGCGCCCTGGAGCTGTGCGGAGAACACCTGACCTGACGCGTTGTCGCCGCGATACAGGATCTCCCCGCCCGTCAGCGCATCCGCCGGGATCACGAGGAAGCCGTTGATCTTGTCGTCCTTGATCCGCCCGAGCTCGTCCTCGTCGCTGGTGGTGGCGGGCACCCCGGTGACGGCCCAGCCGATCGCCAGGCCCGCCTCGATCACCTTGGGCCCGAGCAGCCCCGTCTTGTCGATCACCTCGACACGTGCGCCCTGCCCGCCCTTTGCCGCGATCACGGACGGGATCACGATCAGCGCGACCATGAACACCGGCCCGAGCAGCGTCATCGCGACGAACCACTTGCTCTTCACGCGCTCGAGGAGCTCGCGCCGCGCGATCACCAGGGTGTCACGGAACGGGCCCGTCACGCCGCCTCGCCATCGTCGCGCCGCTCGGCGATCGCGGCTTCGGGGCCGACCTTCTCGACGAAGATCTCGTGCAACGTCGGGACGCGGACCTCGAACTTGCGCAGCGCGACGCCCGCGCCGATCAGCGCGGTGAGCAGCTGCTGCGATGCCACGCCGTCGGCGGGCCGGAGCTCGACATCGTTCTCGGAGTCCTGCGGCTCGCGCTGCTCCACCACGAGCGCCGGATCGGCGAGCACCTTCGCGACGGCGTCCTTCGCGTCATCACCGTACCCGAGCGCGATCCAACCGGCGTTCTGCCAGCTGCGCTTGATGTCGCGCAGGTTGCCGTCGAGGATCTTCTTGCCGCGCGCGATGATGCACACCGAGTCCACCACCTTCTCGGCCTGCTCCATCTGGTGCGTCGAGAACAGGACCGTGCGGCCCGCGTCGCGGATCTCCTTGACGGTGTCGCGCAGCACCTCGGAGTTGATCGGATCGAGACCGCTCCACGGCTCGTCGAGGATCACGATCTCGGGCTCGTGGATCAACGCGGCGGCGAACTGCACCTTCTGCTGCATGCCCTTCGACAGGTCCTGGACCTTGTTGTTCGTCCACTTGCCGAGGCCGAGGCGCTCGAGCCAGTGCCCGCCGCGCGCCCGAGCTTCCTTGCGCGTCAGCCCGCGCAGCTCGCCCATGAACTCGATGATCTCGCCGACCTTCATCTTCGGGTACAGCCCGCGCTCCTCGGGCAGGTAGCCGATCTTCCGCGCGGCGGCGCTGCCCGGCGTCATCCCGTCGAGGATCGTGATGTTTCCCGTGTCCGGCGCGATGATGTCGTTGATCATCCGCAGCGTCGTCGTCTTGCCCGCGCCGTTCGGGCCGAGGATGCCGTAGACCACGCCACGCGGGACCTCGAACGAAACCCTGTCGACGGCGACGTGGTTGCCGAACACCTTCGAGATCGCTTCGACGACGAGCGCCGGACCGGTCACGACGCTGCCGCGTCCCCGAGCACCGCGCGCTCGAGTACCGCCATGCGGATCGCCACGCCCCACGAAACTTGCTGAAGGATCACGGCGCGCGGACCGTCGGCGACCTGCGGCGAGATCTCGACGCCGCGGTTCATCGGCCCCGGGTGCAGCACGATCGCATCGGGCTTCGCATATGCCAGCGTGCGCTCTGACAGCCCGAACGTCCGCGACAGCTCGCGCGCGTTGGGGAACCGGCAGGCCTCGCCGTCGAACCGCTCGGTCTGGACGCGCAGCATCATCACGACGTCGGCGTTCTCGAGCCCTTCTTCGAGGCGATGGACCACGCGCACGCGCTCCCGCGTCAGGTCGCCGCCGATCTCCTCGATGCCGCGCGGCACGAGGGTCCGGGGTGCGCACAGCCGGATCCGAGCGCCGAGCTTCGCGAGGCACAGGATGTTCGAGCGTGCGACCCGCGAGTGAGCGAGATCGCCGACGATCACGACCTCCATCCCCTCGATCTTGCCCTTGTGGCGACGGATCGTGGCCGCGTCCAGCAGCGCCTGCGTCGGGTGCTCGTGCTGGCCGTCGCCGGCGTTGATCACGGAGGCACGGACGCTCTTCGCGATCACCGCCGCCGCGCCACCGTACGAATGGCGCACGACGATCGCGTCGGGGCCCATCGCCATGAGGTTCCGCGCCGTGTCGATCAGCGTCTCGCCCTTCGTGGTCGATGACGCCGAGCCCGAGATGTTGATCGCCTCGGCCGACAGCCGCTTCGCGGCGAGCTCGAACGAGGTGCGGGTGCGTGTCGAGTTCTCGAAGAACAGGTTGATCACGGTGCGCCCGCGCAGCGTGGTCAGCTTCTTGATCGGCTCGTCGCCGAGCGGCCAGTAGCGATCGCCGTGGTCGAGGATCGCGGTGATCTCGGCTGCATCCAGATCGGCGATGCTCACCAGGTGGCGCGGCACGCTCCTCATATAGCAGAAGCGAAGTGCTAGTGTCGGCTGGTGTCGGCACAACCCACCGCCGTGGGCCAGGTCCTGGGACAGCGCTTCCGGATCGACGCCCGCATCGGCAAGGGCGCGATGGCAGAGGTCTATCGCGCCCTCGATCTCCAGACCGCCGCCTACGTGGCGCTGAAGATCCTGCGCAACAGCGTCCTGGGCGATCCCGCCATCAAGCAACGGTTCGCCCGTGAGGCCGAGGTCCAGGCGCGGGTGCGGCACGGCAACGTCGCGCACCTGCTCGCCACGGGAGTCACCGAGACCGAGCAGCCGTACCTCGTCGTCGAGCTGCTCCGCGGCAAGACCTTGCGCGGCGTGATCAAGGAGGAGGGCCGCGTGGGGGTCCGGCGGGCGACCAGCTACGCGTGGCAGATGCTCCAGGGTCTGTCCGCGGTGCACGCCGCTGGGATCCTCCACCGGGATCTCAAGCCGGCGAACATCATGCTCGAGCCGTCCCCCGGCCCGGTCGAGCGCGTGGTGCTGATCGACTTCGGCTTCGCGAGCGTCGAGGGCAGCGCGAAGCTCACGCAGCAGGGCACCGTCGTCGGCAGCCTGCGCTACATTGCCCCCGAGCGCCTGCGCGGCGAGCAGGTCGACGCGCGAAGCGATCTCTACTCCGTCGGGGTCATGCTGTACGAGCTGTTGATGGGAGCGCCCCCGTTCGAGCAGGTCGACGACTTCGAGCTCGTCGAGGCGCACCTCAATCACGACCCGCCGCCCGTCGACGATGCGGTCCCTCCAGCGCTCGATGCGGTGATGCGGGTGGCGCTCGCGAAGCAGCAGTCCGATCGCTATCCAGACGCGGCGACCATGGCCGCGGCGATCGAGGCGGCCGCGAAGACCATCGGTTAGTGTGCGCCGAGGAGCCCGAGCAGCAGGACAGGACGCATGGTCCAGTCTATCGGATCGGGTCAGTTGATGACGATCTGCTTGAGGTCGAGGCCGCCGGCGAACATGTACGACACCGCGTCGCCGTAGCCGTAGACCTCGACGCCGCAGGTGCCTGGGCACTGGATCTTGTGCTGCCCCGCCGCGACCATCGTGCGGTTCGCGCGGTACGCACCGCCGGCGAACGGCGCCATCGTCACCGGCTGCCCGTCGACGAGCACCGCGCCCGACGACGGCGCCGAGATCGTCACGAAGTTCTTCGCGTAGGCGCTCGGCACGAGCACGGTGTAGTCGGTGCGGTACTGCTCCGTGGGCACGGCGATCGCCATCGAGGGATCGCCCTCGCCGACCGCGCCGCCGAACAACGGGTCCTGCCAGATCGCCGACTCGAGGTAGTGGCCGATCAGCACCGGCTCGTTCGACTGGATCGAGGTGTCGACATTGATCTTCACCTGGCAGAACTGGCCGGGCCCGAGGTTCGCGCAGCTCGCGCCGGGGACAGCCGGGTTGAAGGTGATCATCGTGCCGGGCTTCTGCGCCATGATCCGCAGCATGTCGGGCTCGTTCGAACCACGACCCTGACTGCGCGCGATCGCGAAGGTCTTTCCCCACGTCGAGGTCGGGAACATCATCTCCTCGACGTGGTCCGCGCAGCACGGTCCCGCCGTGTGCGTGGCGTCGGGCGGCGTGCTCTCGCCGAAGCCCATCGCCTCGTGGCCACCGAACACGCCGAACGTGGTCGTGCTGTTGACCGCGCGGATCTTGCTGCCGCTGAGGTCACCACCGGCGACGGCCTCGAGCGTCAACACGTCGAACGCGTTGAGCGTGAACATCGTCGGTGTTCCGGCGGCGATCGTCGCCTGCGTCGCGCTCGCCTCGACCACCGCGGACGGCGTGACCTCGATCTGCGTGTTCGGCTCCGAGGCCACGATGCTGATGAAGCCGTGATAGTTGTGGTTGCCGGGCGCGGGCGTGCGCCGGTTCGAGGTCGCGAAGCTCATCGCGTAGTACTCGATGTCGAACGCGGCCCGAGGTACGAGCAGCGACGCGTCGTTCGAGAACACGTTCACGTTGTCGAGCGGGTTGAACTGGTACGCGATGATCGGCAGCGTGGAGACGACCTTGTACGCCTTGTGCTCGAGCGCGGTGCCGTCGAGCGAGGCATCGGGCACGCCGTTCTGCTGGGGAAGCAGCGCGGCGACCTGGCCCGCGGCGACGCTCTGCGTGAACGTCTGCCCGCTGCCCGCGGTCACGGTGACATCCACGGCGCGCGCCTGCGGGTTCGACACGACGATCGCGAACGGCGAGTGCTGCGCATCGAGCACGCAGACGGCCTTCGACGTGCAGGCGAAGCCGCTCGGGCACGTGTTGCCCGGCGGATCGCAGAGGCCCGCGAGCGACGAGCCCATCGCGCACACGCTCAGCGTACGCTGGACCGAGCCGGTCGCCGACAGCGAGCAACCGAAGATCCCGGAGGGGGTTCCGACCACCTCCACGGCGTTGTCGAGATCCGCCGCCCAGTACTCGCAGCCGGTGTAGCTGCGCTTCATCGCCGCATCGGCGCACGCATCCACGCACGAGCCGCCCTGGCAGATGTTCGAGCCGGTGCACGCGGTCACCACACCGCCGACGGTGCCCGCGGGATCGCAGCTATGGACGTCCCCGTCCTTGCACACGTTCACCCCGGGCGAGCACAGCACGCAGCCGAGCGTCTCGTTGCACGCGACCGGGCAGTCCTCCTGGGTCAGCCAGGTGCCGTTGGAGCACACCTCGTACGTGCTCGAGTTGCAGCGGTGGGTGCCCACGTTGCACTCGGGCATCTCGGCGTCGGTGTCGTCGTCCCCGGTGTGGCGCGACGACGGTCCGCAGGCAGCGGCGACCAGCGCGAAGCAGACGAGCGTGCGGCGCATGGGGATCCTCAATCGCAGGCGCCGGCGACGGAGCAGTCACACGGCACGGGTTGATCGTTGACCTTGCACTCGGGGACGATCTGGTTCTGGAACAGGAAGTCCTTGATCTGGCGCAGCGCGGGCGGCTTCTTGTTGATGCCGGAGTGGGTGCCGTTGTCCTCGGACGGAGGCTGGTTGGTATCCGGCGGCAGCGGCGTGGGGTGCGCGTTGTAGATGTTGACGCCGCTGGTCAGCGGCCCGGGGGTGGGCGTCAGGTGCCACGGCTCCTTCACCGACGGGGCGAGGATCTTGATGCCCATCTCGCGCGCGATCACCTCGGTGGAGATGTTCGTGACGAGGCAATCGCCGATCGTGTACCACATCAGGATGTCCTTCGCGGGCTGCCCGAACAGAGGGTCCTTGATCACGTGGGCCGCGGTGGTGATCGGATCGTAGGGCTCCATCGCCCAGCCGAGCGCGGCGACGACGAGCTGATAGACCGCGGGATCCTTGTAGCTACCCTGCGCCGCGCCGAGCAGCGCGAACCACGCGGCCGAGCGCTCGAGCAGCATGGACCAGATGCCGCCGGGGACGGCGAGCACGCCCTTCTTGAAGTTCGGGTCGTACGCCATCAGGGTGTTGCCCATGATCCCGCCGAGCGAACCGCCGACGTAGAACGTGTTCGCCGGGTCGATCACCGACTGGCCGTTGACCTGGAACTCGGCCGAGCTCGCCATCGGGCCCCGCGTGACGCTCTCGAGCGAGATGAAGTCGATGATCGACTGCGCGAGCTTCTCGCTGATCTGGCGTCCGCGGTTCATGTCGTTGACCGCGAGCGGCGCGAGCTGGAGCTGGCGCGACGTCAGGCCGATGAAGTCGCCGGCGATGATGACGAAGCAGTCCTGGTCGGCGAGCTTTCCGACGAAATCATCCGACAGGTACTCCTTCGCCGAGCCGAACAGGCCGTGCCCGAACACGATCGTCGGACGCGGCAACGTCATCCCCGGGGTGGTCACGCATTTCGGGATGATCGCGGCGAACTGCGCGTCGCGCGTGCCCTGCATGACCGGGAGGCCATCCGCGCCGCGGCGGAGGATCGACGGGTCGGTCTCGCCTGCCGTGAGGAAGTCCGGCGACTTGTACGTGCCGAGGTAACGCCTGTACGTGGTCGGCAGGTTCGGCTCGGTGCTCTTGATCGCAAAGGTGAGGTTCGCGCCGTTGGTGCCGATGGCGGGAAGCGCCGCCGCCCGCATGGTGGTCAGGTCGGAGCGCATGAACTCGTCGGACGCGGTGACGAAGTCCCACGCGAGCACGAGGTCCTCCTTCGCGATGCCCAGCGTCCCGAGCTTGTCGAAGATCGCCGGCCATCGCTTCTTGATCTCCGCGAACCGCGGGTGACCGAAGTCGGTGCCATCGCGGAGGGCGGCGAAGCCCTTCGGCGAGGTCAGATCGCCGCCATCGGCGGCCTTGACACCCTTCCGGATCGCCACGACGTAGCGCGTGCCCGGCTTGAGACGCGCCAGCGGACGGATGATCAGATCGCGCTTGTTCACGTCCGTGGTGTTCTGATCGATCTCGGCGAAGAACGGCGCGCGCTCGCCGTGATCGATGTCGACAAGCGAGATCGGCGAGGTCGCGGCGAGCGACTCGTCCGGGTTCTTGAAGCTCGGCAGCCCGGTCGCCGAGACGCCGGTCGGAAACGCGACGAGCATCGGCCCGCTCAGCGTGAAGCCGTCGTAGCGATTGAACCCATCGGGCTCCACCGCCTGACCGTCCTCGTTCGTCGGCATCGCCGCGGTCGGCAGATCGACGCGGAAGCCGGTGACGGAGGCAGAGTCGGTCTTGAGGTACGTCGCGGACGGCCAGGGCAGGAGGCAGCCCTCGCCGCCCATCGGATTGCACTCGTCGGGGATCCCCGACGTATTGCCGTCATCACCGCACGCGCCGAACAGAACGAGGCCCAACAGGACGAGCTTGTGCATGCAACTACCCCCGAGTGGCCGCAACCTATCACCCCCCGTCGGGCCTTTGGAGCACAATGAACCCGACCGTGACGAGCTGGGCCCGCCGCACCGCCGAGCTCCACGACGAGCTCGCTGCCGTCGCTGACCTGCGCGGCGAGCCAGCCTGGTGGCTGCTCGCCGGCGGGGTCGCGGTCGGCGAGACTGTGCGACGTCGCACGCCCTACGTGATCTCCGACGCGGCGCCCACGGCGGATACGTTCCTCGGCGTCCCCACGCCGCCCCCCGACGACGCCATCCGCGACGCGATCTCCCGCGCCCACGCCGCGCGCGCGGCGCTCCGCGAGCTCGATGGCCTGCTTCCCGAGCAGCCGCTCGCGGTGACGATCTGCCGGGACGCGCGCACCGGCGCCCGGACCGCGCGCAACGAGCTCGAGGTCGCTGCCTTCGCGGTCGGCGATCGCTGCCTTCGCGCCAGGCTGGCCGAGAATATCGGCGACGAGGGCCCGCTCGCTCGTCGTCTCGCGGGCCTCGCGAGTGCGGCACCCGCGGGCTCCGGGATCGACGAGCGCGTGGCCGGGGTGCCGTTCGTCTGCGTCTCGATCGGCGACGAGCCGCTCGAGACCGCCCGCCACGGCCATCGCAGGGCATGGACCGCGACCGGCGGCCCGTGGCTCGGGCTCGGCCGCAGCGGCGCGCTCGCGGTGGTCTCGACCTGCCACCTCGCCATCGATGGCTTCGGACATACGTGGCTGACCTCGCGGATCGCCGCCCACCACGCGCGGCTCTATCCGCACGCGCCGCGCGGCATCGTGCTCCCCGAGCGACCGCTGGCCGCCGCACCGGAGCGCGTTCCGCTCGGGATCGCGTGGCGCTCCTTGCCGTCTCCGGCACCCCGCGCGCTTCCGCTCGCGTACGCGCTCGGCCGCGTCCTCCACCGCACGAGCGATCGCACCGGCGCGCGGTTCTCTCCCACGTTTCAGATCCCGGTCGCACCGGGACAGCGCGCCGATCCGATGCGTCCGCGCCGCCGCGTCGTGCCGTCCGTGTTGTCGGTGCGGTTCGTCGATGGCGAGCCGGAGCCGTTCGCCGCGTTCGAGGCGCGAGCGAGAGAGATCCTCGAGAGCGAGGCGATGGGCCGCGGTCTGTGCTCGCGGCTGCTCGGCGCCGCCCGCGCCGCACCACTGTCCCTGACATGGAAGCGCGCGGCGTTCTCGACCGCGCGACCCCGGTGGCTCGATCGACTCGCCGAGGTCATCGGTGGCCGTGCCTGCCTGTCCCGGATCCGCGTCGACGAACCCCTGGGCCCGACCTGCGCGGTGTCGTCACCTGCCCGGCTGGCGACGCACGCCGATCCTCTCGGCGCCTGCGTGATCACGGTGATCGACGATGGCGATGCGGCGGCGATCACCGTGTGCGGCTCGGGCCTGACCGGCACGCGCGCCGGCGCCGAGGCCGTGCTGGAGGACGTGCTCGCGCTCTACTCGTCGGACTCGACGATCGGATCGACCTCGAGGTCGGGATCGCGATGACGATCGTGCGGGGTGAAGTCGAGCGGCGGCGTCCATCGTGGCCGCCGGATCCGTAAGCCACGCGAAGGCACCGCGAGCGCCTCGCACAGCCACGTCAGATCCTGATGAACCTCGCTGGCGCTCGGGCGATCCCAGCGGTCGTGGGCGAGCATCTGATCGACCATCGTCGTCAGCTCCCGCGGCGCATCCGGGCAGCGCACCGCGGTCGGAGCGTGCTGCGTGGTGCCATCGTGGGCGGTGGCCATCTGGCCCTCGAACGGCAACACCCCGGTGAGCAGGCGATACGCGATCACGCCGAGCGAGAACACGTCGGCGCGATCGTCGAGGGCATCACCGCACGCGACCTCCGGGGCGGTGTAGTACCAGGACGCGACCGAGGGCGTCTGCGGAGCGGCGGTGGCGTCGTGCGCGCGCGCATCACTCCAGTCGGTGATGCACACCGGATAGCCGCGGACGCGACCGGTCAGCATGATCTTGTCGGGGCGCAGGTTCGCGTGAACGATCCCGCGATAGTGCGCGTGGCCGAGCACCTCGGCGATGTCGCGCAGCAGCGCGATGATGTCCATGCGATCGATCGCGCCGGGCGCGAGCGACTGCGACACCAGCGTTCCTTCGACGAGCTCGCGCGCGAACCACGGCCGCCGATCGGTCAACAGGCCCGACTCGTAGACGCGCACCACACCGGGGTGGTGCAGCGCCTCGAGCATGCACGCCTCGCGTAGCACGGCGAGTGCCGCGACGTTCGGCGCGAGGACCTTCAGCACCGCACGCCGCGGCAGCACGAGGTGCTCGCCGAGGTATTCGATGCAGGTCGCCGTGCGAACCAGCAGCTTCTCGATCCGGTACTCGCCAATTCTCTCGACCGTCGCCCGCGCCATGGTGAAACCGAACTTCGTATAACGAATGCGAATCCAGATCGCCAGCACGAAACATCGCGCACGATCGTGCGCATCTCGACGGAAACTCGTGAGCACGGTTACGGTCGTGAGAGCCGGTGGACCGATGGCTGCTTCGGTGATGAGCCATATGGCCAGTCCGCCGACAATCCATCGATTGGTCGAACCACCACTGCGACGCCACGTTCACCGACGTAGCCGCTACGGCATCTGGTTCTTGCGCGCCGCGAGCATCTCGATCAGGTCCATCTTCGTCACGATGCCGATCACCGCGCGCTGATCGTCGACGACGATCGCGACCTCACCGCGCTCGAAGATCCGGGGCAACTCACTCGAGCTCGCGTTGAGGCCGACGGTCACGACCTTGCGCTCCATGATCTCGGCGGCGACCGTGTCCTTGCTGACGCGGCCCGAGACGAGGTGGTGCAACAGGTCGCTCTCGGTGAGGATGCCGACGAGCTTGCCCTGATCGAGCACGGGCATCTGCGAGATGCCGTGCTCCTTGAACCGCTCGGTCGCGCGCCCGAGCTTGTCGTTGAGATCGAGCGAGATGACCTCGCGGCGCGGCAGCGCACGGACGACATCGCCGACCGTGCCGACCTCCCAGTCGCCCTTGACGAAGCCTTGCTGGCGCATCCACTTGTCGTCGATGTACTTCGAGAGGTAGTTGCGGATCGAGTCGGGCAGGATGACGACGACGCGCTTGCCCGGTCCGAGGTCGCGCGAGACCTGCATCGCGGCCCACACGGCCGAGCCCGACGAGCCGCCGCACAGCAGACCCTCCTGGCGGATCAGCTGGCGGGCCACGAGGAAGGACTCGCGGTCGTTGGTCTTGATCCATCGATCGACGAGGCGGCGATCGAGAACGTCGGGAATGAAGTCGTAGCCGATGCCCTCGATCTTGTAGCTCTTGATCTCGCCGGGGCCCGCGAGGATCGAGCCCTCGGGGTCGACGCCGATCACCTTGCAGCCGGGAACCTCGCGCTTGATCACGCGGGCGACACCGGTGATGGTGCCGCCGGTGCCGGCGGTGATCACGACCGCATCGAGCTTGCCGCCGCACTGATCGATGATCTCGCGGCCGGTGCCCTCCTCGTGCGCGATCGGGTTACTCGGGTTCGAGTACTGATCGAGGATGTGCGAGTTCGGGATGATCTCCTTGAGCCGCTTCGCGACGCCGATGTGACTCTCCGGCGAGTCCCAGGCGGCCTCGGTCGGCGTGCGGATGATCTCGGCGCCGAGCGCCTCGAGCACCACTTGCTTCTCCTGCGACATCTTCTCGGGCAGCGTGATGATCACCCGGTAGCCGCGCACGGCCGCGGCCATCGCGATGCCGATGCCCGTGTTGCCGCTGGTCGGCTCGATCAGCGTATCGCCCGGCTTGATGCGGCCGCTCTTCTCCGCGTCGAGGAGCATGCGCACGCCGATCCGGTCCTTGACGGAGCCGCCCGGATTCATGAACTCGCACTTGGCGAGCAGCTCACCCGGAAGGCCCTTGCCGATCCGCGAGAGCCGGACGAGCGGCGTGTGACCAGTGGTGTCGAGAATGGAGTCGTAGATCTGCTCGGACATCGCGCGGGACTCTACCGCGATCGCCACTCAGTACGTCGAGGGCATCGCGGGCAAACCATCGCACTCGCAGATGGCCTGCCGTCCCGACAAGCAGCCCTGATCTCGCAGCTGCGTACTGAGGTCCTCGAGCTGGACACACTCGAGGTTCTGCTCATCTGGCTCGCTGGCCGCCCACGGCAGGTACGCCGCCTCCCCACCCGTGACCTTCACCCATTGCGCGACGACCTTGCGATCCGTCACCCCCGTCCACATGCTCGTGGCCGGGAGTAGCGAGACCATCATCGCCTTCTCGTTCGCGCTGTCGAGGACGACCAGGTGGGTGCCCTGGGCCTCGCACGTCTGCTCCGCGACCAGCCAGCCCATCGTACCGCCGGGGAGCACGCGGTACTTCGAGGTCTCGTTGACCACCGGGAGATAGTCCACCGGGCACAGGGTGACGCTCGCATCGATCGCGGCATCGCTCCCAGCATCGGGATCGTTCGTCCCGTCGGTCGCAGCGTCTTCGTTCGCGTCGATCGGGCCGCTATCCTTGCTGCCGGCATCGTCGAACCCGAACCGGCAGCCGGTCGCAATGACCGCAGCGAACGCCAGCGAGCCGCAGCCTCCCACCCCTCCAGGCTACCGGATCTGCCTCGCATAGCGAAGCGTCGCAAACGGTGGTAATCAGGCGCAGATGTCGTCCGTGGAACGTCTCGTCGAGGCCCTCGACCGCCGCATCGTCATTCTCGACGGCGCGATGGGCACGATGATCCAGGGCCTCGGGCTCCAGGAGGAAGCGCAGTGGCGAGGCGAACGGTTCCGCGATCACGGCCACTCGCTCAAGGGTTGCAGCGACCTGCTCGCGCTGACCCAGCCGCAGGCGATCGAGGACATCCACCTCGCGTTCCTTCAGGCCGGCGCCGATATCGTCGAGACCAACACGTTCACAGGCACCTCGATCGCGCTCGCGGACTACGGCCTCGAGAACGACGTGCGCGACATCAACATCGCGGGCGTCCTCGCCGCCCGCCGCGCCGCCGACCGCGCCGAGAAATTCGATGGCAGGCCGCGCTGGGTCGCCGGCTCGATCGGACCGACCACGAAGACCGCGTCGCTATCGCCCGACGTCAATGATCCGGGTGCACGCGCCGTCACGTTCCGCCAGCTGGTCGACGCGTTCGCCGAGCAGGCGCGCGCGCTGATCGAGGGCGGCGTCGACCTGATCCTGACCGAGACCCACATCGACACGCTCAACTGCAAGGCCGCGCTCTACGCGTTCGAGGAGCTGTTCGCGCAGGGCGTGCGCAGGGTCCCGGTGATCGCGAGCGTGACCATCCCGGATCGCTCGGGCCGCACGCTCTCCGGCCAGACCGTCGAAGCGTTCTGGAACTCGGTCTCCCACGCGAACCTGTTCGCGGTCTCGATCAACTGCGCACTCGGCGCCGAGGACATGCGCCCGCACGTGGCCGAGCTCGCGCGCTCGGCGGGCGTGCGCGTCGCCTGCTACCCGAACGCCGGCCTCCCCAACGAGTTCGGCGGCTATGACGATACTCCCGAGCACATGGCCAAGGTCCTCGGCAGCTTCGCGCGCGAGGGCATGCTGAACCTCGTCGGTGGCTGCTGCGGTACGCGGCCCGAGCACATCGCCGCGATCGCGAAGGTCGTCTCCGACATGCCGCGGCGCACGATCGTCACGCCGCCGCGCTTCATGCGCCTGTCCGGACTCGAGCCGCTGACGATCACGCCGGAGACCAACTTCGTCGTGGTCGGCGAGCGCACCAACGTCACCGGCTCCGCCGTGTTTCGCCGTCTGATCAAGGACGACAAGTACGACGAGGCGGTCGCGGTCGCGCGGCAGCAGGTCGAGGGCGGCGCGAACATCCTCGACGTCTGCATGGACGAGGGCATG
>JAYVLW010000367.1:0-5280 GCA_043759315.1 Myxococcales bacterium | reverse complement strand
TCGCCGCGGAGCTGCGGGCCTCAGGGATCGAGGTCACCCTCGACGTGCGCGCGGGTGTACCGGTGGAGGAGATCCAGAGATGTGCAAAGGAACGCGCGGTCGATGCGATCGTGATGGGGACGCACGGACGCACCGGCCTCAGTCGCATGATCGCCGGCAGCGTGGCCGAGCGCGTCGTGCGCGCCAGCCCGGTGCCGGTGCTGACCGTCCGGCATCCCGACTCACCGAGCTCGTAGCGTCACGGCGGCAGCGGTCTGAACTTCGCGGTGAAGTGCCGCAGGAACGCCGGCTCGTCGACGATCTCGAGGCCGCGGAGCATCGTGCGCCTCTCCACGATCTCCGCGATCCCCTCGATCACGTAGTCCATGTGCGCCTGGGTGTAGACGCGGCGCGGGATCGCGAGCCGGACGAGCTCCATCGCCGCGGGCGCGAACGAGCCGTCATGCTTCCGTCCGAACATCACGGAGCCGATCTCGCAGCTGCGAATTCCCTCGGCGCGGTACAGCTCCACGGCGAGCGCCTGCGCGGGGAACTTCTCGGGCGGGATGTGCGGCAGCAGTGCGCGCGCGTCGATGTAGACCGCGTGGCCGCCCGGCGGCCGCATCGTGGGGACGCCGACGCGACCGAGGCCCTCGGCCACGTAACGGGTCACGCCTTCGCGGTATGCGAGGTAGGACTCGTCGAGAACCTCGTCGAGGCCGATCGCCATCGCCTCGAGGTCGCGTGCGGCGAGCCCACCGTACGTCGGGAAGCCCTCGGTGAGGATCAGCCCGCTGCGCAGCCCGGGCACCCACGCCGCATCACGAAGCGCGATGAATCCACCGATGTTGACCAGGCCGTCCTTCTTCGCGCTCATCAGGCAGCCATCCGCGAGATCGAACACCTCGCGTGCGATGTCCCGCGCGCTGCGTTCGCGCTGCCCCTCCTCCCTCACCTTGATGAACCACGCGTTCTCGGCGAACCGGCACGCATCGAGGAGGAACGGGACCCCGTGGCGCCTGCACAGCGCCGAGACCGCGCGCAGGTTCGCGAGCGAGACCGGCTGGCCTCCTCCGGTGTTGTTCGTGATCGTCGTCATCACGAACGGGACCCGGCCCCGATGCTCGATCAGGAATGCCTCCAGCCGCGGAACGTCGACGTCGCCCTTGAACGGATGATCCGAGCTCGGATCCTTGCCCTCCGCGCACACCAGATCCACGGCGGTCACGCCGAGCTGTTCGAGGTTCGCGCGTGTGGTGTCGAAGTGGTTGTTCGATGGCACGAGCTCGCCATCGCGGCAGCACAACCCGAACAGCAGGTGCTCGGCGGCGCGGCCCTGGTGCGTCGGGATCACGTGCGTGTACCCGGTGATCCGCTGCACCACCGCCTCGAAGCGGTAGAAGCTGCGCGAACCGGCGTAGCTCTCGTCCGCGACCATCATCCCTCCCCACTGCGCCGCGCTCATCGCGGTGGTGCCGGAGTCGGTCAGGAAGTCGAACGTGACGTCTGCGGCGTGCACGCCGAACAGGTTCCAGCCGACCTCCGCGAGGATCCGCTCGCGTTCGGCGACGGTGCGGAGCGGCAGTGGCTCCACGACCTTGATCTTGAATGGTTCGATGATCGATCTGCGGCGGTTCGTTGGGGACACGTCACTCTCACAGTGGACCGGGCAGGCTGGGGGATCCGAGCGCCGACGACGACACCGACGCCCCGGTGAGCGCATCGGGGGTCACGTTCACGTCGAGCTCGATGCCGGAGATCGAGCCGTGGCACCCACCGCACACAGCATCGAACAGCGATGCGCTGATGCCCATCGTGATGTTCTCTCCAGGGCCGAGCTCGTGCTCCTCCGTCATCGTGACGAGCGGCTTGTCATCCGCGTCCTGGAGCTCGAACACGAGACCGCGCTGCGGCGGCAGCTCCGCCTTCATCGAGCCATCGGAGGCGAGCCGCACGCGGCCGAGCGCGACCCGGTTCTGATAGATGCCGTTGGTGTTCGCCGTGCACCCGGCGGGCGGGCAGGGCTCCTCGCCGTAGACCACGATCGATCGCGCCGCGCGAAATGCCTCCATCGGACGACCGCGGCGGAGGTTGCCGGTGAGCAGCGTGAACAGGAGCGGCGCGTTCGGCATGTGGACGACCGCCTTCGTCGGATCGGGCCCGATCGACCCACCGAACACCAGCTGCCGGCGATTGATGTACAAGACGCGCGGGGGAAACTTGTAGACGAGCTGCGCATCCAGCTTGCTGTTGCCACCGCCGGTGACCAGCGTGCGGATGTCGCTCGGGTTTCGCGGATTCACCGAGACGAGCTCGAACCCGGTGCCCGAGCGCCGCGAGACCATGATGGTGCCGTCGGGCAAGGACGTCGGGCCGCGATAGACGGCGGCCGCGTCGATCACCCTCAGCGAGCGGAGATAGCCGTCGTCGGCGCGGCCCTGCTCGAACGGACCGATGCTGCGATTGAACACGGCGAGGGCGCCGGCGGCTGCGCTGGAGACCGGCGCACCGTTGGCGCCCGTCTGGGACAGGATCACCAGGAAGCTGCCATCGACCCCCTCGCGGATATCGGTCGCCGCCGAGTAGCCGAACGAAGGGCGCATCGCCGTGGGATCTTCGGGCTCGCCGTAGGGCGACTCCTTGCGCTGTGCGAGCAGCGGATGATAGTCGGTGAGGTCCCAGTTGAGCCGGCGACCGGAGAGCTGGTAGAAGCCGGCGCTCACCTTCTCGGTGGTCATCGTGACGCGTCCCTCGCGCATGAACTGCGGGCCGATCTCGGAGTTGGACAGGAACGTCATCTGCTCGGGTGCGCTCGTCGCCATGGTCCCGGAGATCGCGACGCGCCACAGATCCGACTGCGGCAGGAACCGCTGGCGCGACCGCGTGGCGCCGGCCTTGCCCCGGGTGGATGCGAACACGAGGTAGTTACCGTCGGGAGACCACGCGGGATCGAAGTTGTGGACGCGCAGTCCGTTCGAGTCAGGAGCGATCGGCGTGATTCTGGTGCAGCTGCCATTGGACAGCTGCACCACGTAGACCCCGAGCGGCTCGGCCGCGGATGCGCGTGC
This sequence comes from Myxococcales bacterium, assembly GCA_043759315.1. Taxonomy (GTDB): domain Bacteria; phylum Myxococcota_A; class Polyangia; order Haliangiales; family Haliangiaceae; genus JABFXX01. The sequence continues at coordinate 2,233 of JAYVLW010000367.1, read as the reverse complement.
CGCGAACGCGACCCGGTTGCCGTCGTTCGCCACGTCGGGTGCCTGCACATCGGGACTGCTGCCGAGGCCGCACCCGCCGAGCAGTGACATGGAGCTGGCCGCAGCGACCGGCTGGATCTGCTGGTTGGTGCCGACGAACTGGGTGGTCACGCGCCGCAGGTCCGCGCCGCCTTCGAACGTGTCGAACTCGAGCCGCCCCGCGGTCGGCGCCGGGCGATCGACGTACACGATGTCGATCGGATCTCCGTCGGCCATCGGCGTGATCTGCCCCGCGAGAGCCGCGCGTTCGATCCGTACCCATTCCTGTACCGTGCAGAACGGGCTCGCCGTCGTTGCCACGTACGGACCGCAGTCGCCGGGCTCCGCCCCCGCGCCGGTCGGGCCGTCCTGACTCTCGAGGACGGGACCGCCACGGTGGGCGATACCTCCCACCTGCGGCAGCGGCACCCGGGTCGCATCGTCTTCGAGGATCGACTTGGCCACGGCGCGGCTGCGGCGCGCATCCGGGAACTCGAGGGCCATGAACTCGCGCTTCAACAGGTCGTAGTTCTTCTCGAGCGAGACCGCCGAGAAGAAGCCCGGGGTGCCGTTGCGGAGCTTGAGGTCATTGGTCGCCTGCGGGCTGTGGCAGGCCTGGAACGAGCATCCGCGCGAGAGCAGGATCGGTTGGACGCTGGTCTGGAAGAACTGTCTTCCGGGATCGCCGTTGGCGAACGGAAGCACGCCGGCGGTGGTGGCCCAGGTGAGCACCGCGGTGTAGTCGGCATCGGACGTGCTCGTGAAGCGGTCGCCGCCGGTGTGCCCGCGCCCTCCGGCAGCAACCGCGAGTGGTACGCGGAGCAGCTGCGAGTCAGCTACCGGGGCACCGACGAATGCCCAGGCCTCGCTGAAGTTGAATGCGAGCTGGTCCTCGTCGTTGCCGCACGTGATGTAGAAGTCGGACTGCGGCGCACCGTGGCAGTTCCCGGCGCCGCACTCGCTGCGTGCGAGCACCGGCTGGACCGCGGTCTTGAACGCCGTGAACAGCGTCTCGCGGAGCGGCGTGTTCACGAAGCTCGCACGCGTGAACCCCGGAGGCAGCGTGGTCGAGCACGGACCAACACCGGTCTGCGCGGGCGAGGGCGGCTTGAGGCCGTTCTCGGTGGCGCCGTTGTCGAGCCACGCCTGCAGCGTGAAGAACGCGTCGGAGCCGAGATCGAGGAGGTTCCCGCCCGAGTGCTGGACATCGATCGTGATGAACCGCGGTGTCACACCATCGGCGAGCGTGCCATACGGCATCTTGAGGCCCGGCCCGACCGCCTTGATCAGCAACAACGGAAACGGGTACGCCCCGAACGGTGCGAGCGTGTCGCGCCGCTTCTGGACGTTCTCGAAGCTGGTGACGTCCAGGTTGCCGGCGGCGAACTGGAACGGATCATCGATGTTCGTCGAATGGCAACCCGCCGTGCTGGTGGCGCATCGCTGCGTCAGGATCGGCTGGATGCTGCGCTCGAAGTAGGTGCGCCCGGGCGATGAATCGCCGCACCCTGCCAGCAGCCACGAGACACACAGGCCCACGACAGCGGCGGTCCCCTGCAGCATGTCGAGTGGGGCATCAACATGCGTGCCCCGGATCTCGCGTAGATCGAGCGCGGAAACGCGCAGGTTCGGCGCGCGGCATCTTCACACATGCAATCGCTGCGGGTTTCCACCTGCGGTGTGCCGTCGGCTGGGGTACCGTCGAGAGGATGAGCTCGCTCGATCTCGCGCTCCAGCGTGCGCTGGCCATTCGGCTCAACCTCCAGATCAGCCTGTCGCAGCTCCCGATCATCGACGAATCGATGGACATCCATCTCGATCGATGGCTCGAGCACAACCCGATGCCCACCGACATGGCGAACGGGGAGTCCGTCAGCTACCTCGCGATGCTCGGCAGCGACCTGCGTCGCGTGTGGTGGGGCGCGTGGGGAGACCCGGGCGGCTTCGTGCCGAAGATGGCGGACTACTTCAAGCTGTGCAACATCGCCAAGAGCGATGCCGCGCTGCTCGATGGCGTCGGCGAGCTTCTCGAGCCCAAGCTCGTCGGATCGTGGATCGGCGTGTGGGGCGGCAAGGTCTCGACCGGCTGGCACTTCTGGGATCCGCAGCCGTGGTCGAAGGTCGAAGGTCTGTTCGGGACGCACGACGCGAAGTACAAGCTGAGGAAGTTCGTCGAGGACCACAAGATCGAGCGCATCGAGCGGTTCACGCAATC
>JAYVLW010000366.1:0-6608 GCA_043759315.1 Myxococcales bacterium | reverse complement strand
CCCACGGTCTTGAGCGCGACGGTCTTGCCGCCGGCGTTCGGGCCCGAGATCAGGAGCGTCGCGCCCGCGGCGACCATGATGTCGTTCGCCACGCAGCGTCGCTCGCCGAGCAGCATCAGCGGATGCCGCGCGTGAAGGAGCGCGATCCGCGGCGCATCGTCGAGGATCGGCTCCGCCGAGACGGTGTCCTCGGCCATGATCGCGGCGGCGGCGATCACGTCGAGGGTCTCCGCGGCCGCGAGCGAGGCCTCGAACGCATCGGCCTCCTCGGCGATCCACCCGGAGAACTTCGCGAAGATCCGACGCTCCTCGTCGGCGACGTCGGCCTCGGCGAGCTTCGCGCGGTTGTTGAGATCGACGATCTCCTCGGGCTCGATGAACAACGTCTGCCCGCTCTGCGACGTGCTGTGGACGATGCCACGAACAAAGCCCTTGCCGTCGGTGCGCACCGGCAGCACGTAGCGCTCCTCGCGCTGGGTGTAGTACGCGTCCTGGAGGTACACGCTGAACCGCTCGTCGGTGAGCAGGCCGTGCATGCGCTTCTCGAGCTCCGCCTTGATCGAGGCGAGCGCGCGCCGCAGCGGGCCGAGCGCGTCGCTCGCGTGATCGACGAGCCGACCGTCCGTGTCGAAACCCTCAAGGATCGGGTGATAGACGTGGCCGAGGTCACCGATCAGGTCGCCGCGCGCCGCGAGCCGGGGAGCGACCTCGGCCTGGTTGCGAAGGTGCGTGCGCAGCCGTGCGAGCGCGCGCCCGGTGGTGGCGACCGCGACGAGCTCCGGGGCATCGAGCGCCGCGGACTTCCGCACGCGCGCGATCGAGCTCGCGATGTCGGCGATCCCGCCGAGCGGCAGCCCGTCGCCGCGGGTGGCCAGGCCGCGCGCTTCGGTGATCTCGGCCGCGCGCTGTCGCGCCGCGTGGATGTCATCGAACAGCTGCAGCGCGCGCACGTGTCCCTCGCCGCGCCTGGTGGCGCAGCGCTTCGCCCAGTGGTCGACGAGGGTCGGCCAGCCGAGGTCATCGAGGGTGCGTGCGGCGATCACGGGCAGCCGTTTTGCCATGAACCCGGCCGATCGGCGACCCGATCGCGGCCCCGATCAGCTCAGCGCACGGTAGGAACCTCAGCCAGGAATCAGGTCTTGCAGGCTCGGGACGACCTTGTTCCGCCCGCTGCGCTTGGCCGCGTAGAGGTTGTCGTCGGCGCGCTTGATCAGGGTCGACGGGTCGACGCCGGTCTCGCGGTGCAGCGTGGTCACCCCGAGGCTGATCGTGAACGGGATGGCGGCGTTGTCGAAGATCGTCGGCCGCTCCTCGATCAGCGTGCGGAGATGCTCGGCGAACACGATGCCCCCCGGCAGCGCCGTCGACGGAAGCACGCACGCGAACTCCTCGCCGCCGTAGCGCGCGAACAGATCCTCGCGACGAATGCGCGGCTTGATCCGGCCCGCGAGGTCCTTGAGCACGGCATCACCGGCGAGGTGGCCCTGGCTGTCGTTGACCTTCTTGAAGTGATCGACGTCGAACATCACGAGCGTCAGCGGATGACCGTGGCGCACGCACACGGCGATCTCGCGCTCGAGGAACTCGAGGAAGTAGCGCTTGTTGTGGATCCCCGTCATGCCATCCTGGATGGCCATGTTGTGAATCGCTTCGTGGTACGCGCTCTCGATGTTCGAGCCGCTGAGGAACTTGTAGATCGCGTCCCCGAACCGCACCTGATCCGCGTCGGTCAGCTGCTGCGCGCGGACGCGGGCCTCGTTGACGAAGGTGCCGTTCGTCGAGTTCAGATCCTCGACCCACCAGCTGCCCTGATCGTCCTGATAGAGGCGCGCGTGCTGGCGCGAGACCGAGCTGCGGCTGACCACGAACGCGGCTTCGCTGTCGCGACCCACGATGTACTGCGGGTTGAGCAGCGGCACGCGCTTGCCGATGTCCGGGCCGGGCGGGTGCAGGTTGACCATGCACGCGTCTCCGGTCGGCGGTTTCTTCTCTTCAGAAGGTCCGATCGGACGCGCCAGGATCAGCGTTCCGCCCTCGCGGTAGTCGTCGGTCACGTGCCTCGCTCGGTTATAGCCCGGCCTGCGACGACTGTTCAAATCCCCGACACCTGAATGATCCCGATGCGATCCGGGGTGTTGCCCCCCCGACCGATCGGGAATGCCCGATTCCCTCGCCCCAGGCGCCATCCGAGGCTACGTTCAAGCCCATGGCGCGCGCTACGGGAGTGCTCGCGGCGACCACGATGGTTGGTCTCGCCACGTCGATCTGGCTCTATCTCGACAACCGGTCGCTCCGATCGGAGCTCGCCGATCAGCCGGCGGTGGTCGCCACGAAGGACGTCGGCACCGCCACCGCGCCAGATCCATGGATCCAGCCAAAGGCCCGGTCCGCGGAGCTCAGGTCGCGGACCACCCCGGGCGCGGCGCCGACGCTGCCCGAGGAGCCGAAGGAATCGCGCATGGATCGCCGCGCCCGCCGCACCGAGGAGTTCGGCGCGATGTTCGGCCGCCACGACGGCGAGACCGAGGAGGAGTACCGCAACCGGATCGCGCCGATGATCGCCGCCGGGCTGATGATGCCGCGCATGAAGGCGATCGAGAACCGCCGCGTCGCCGAGGAGAAAGCGCACGTCACGCCCGAGCAGTCCGCGAAGCTCGACAAGGCGTTCGACAAGGTCTACGCGGACGTCCTCGACTACACGAACAAGGCGATCACCGACGGCACCCTGTCACCGTACGAGCGCAACGTCTCTGGCTGGCTCGACTATGCCGGCGGCCTCGGCGGACTGCTCACCGATGCACAGGGCCAGGTGGGCAAGATCCTCGACCCGGCTCAGGTCAAGACGATGTACGACGCGGGCTTCGAGTGGGGGGAGTACCTCGGGCTCAACGCACCGTGGGAGAAGCTGACGCCACCGCCGCCAGCCCCGCACTGAGTGCCCGGCTACAGGCCGATCCAGTAGTTCGCCTTGACCATCACGACGTTCTCCCCCTCGGCGCGGGCGAGCCCGCCGAGATCGTGTCCGAGGCGGAACCGTCCGTCGTCGCTCTGATCCGTCCGACCGTGGCTCCAGATCGCGAAGATCGACGAGCCCGGGCGGTACTCCCACCGCAGCACGAGCGTCGAGTTGAGCTGGCGGAAGTTGAAGTCGGGCCGACCGACCGCGTAGCTCGCGCCGCTCGGAGCGCTCACCGTGTAGGTGCCGTCGGCGAGCATGTAGTTCGTGATCGGCGTGAACCTGTCCGCGAACTTCTCGGCGCGCGGGTTGTCGACGTCCTTGAGCTCCGAGTAGCTGCCGCTCGCCACGAACGGTTGTGCGTACGCTTGCAGGCTGAGACGCGGCGAGAACGTCCAGTTGAGGCGCAGCGTCAGCGCGGCGACGGTCTGGCGGATCTTGCCGAACACGAAGTGCGTCTGGCCCAGGGTGTCGTCGACCTGGTCGATGTACTGCAGCGTGTCCGTTCGATCCGAGAAGCTCGGGCCGACGAACAGATCGATGTTCGAGCGCGCCTGCACCGTGACCCCGGCTTCGACACCGCCATCGATCTGATCCTGCGCCTCGGTGCGGCCGCCGAACGCGTTGAACGAGACCCACACGCTCTTGCGCGTATCGGAGGTGACGTTGACCCAGCCCTGACGGCGCGCGTCGGCGTGGAGGGACGCGCCGCCGCGCAGCGCCTGCGGATCCCAGATCCCCTGGTCGAGGTTGCCGCCCGTGGCGAGGTTCCAGTAGTTTTCGAGCTGGACGTTCGCGTTCCACTCGAAGCCGACGTCAGCGAGCGTCGGCTCGAGCGTCGACACGAGGTAGACATCGCCGCCGGCGCTCCAGTTGAGCACCGACTTGCCCGGATCGTCGTCGCGGTAGTTGAGGAACACGAACGGGATCACGTGATCGGACGAGTTCTGGAACCCCAGGTCGTTGAGCTCGAGGCCGCGCGTGCGAAGGTCGCCGCCCGAGCCCCAGCGCCAGTGCTTGGTCTCGCCGAGCTTCCCCGCCTTCCACGACACGTCCATGCCGGTCAGGCTGCGGCGCGTGGGATCGAACCGAGCACCCTCGATGTCGGGGCGTTGATAGAGGTGGCGGAACGAGCGCTGCGTCCTCGCGATCGCGTCCTCGCTGCCGTGGACGTAGCTGCCGACGCCGTGGATGTCGAGCTGGTACGGCGACGAGCCGAACCGATGCTGGACCTGGAAGCCGGCGGTGTACGCCTGATCGTGCAGCGTGGCGACGAGAGGCGTGTCGCCGAGGGCACGATTGACCGCACTTGCCGACGCGCCGATCGAGGTGCGGCCATCGTTGAAGTCGCGCTTCACGCGCGCGACGGAGTAGTTGGTGAGCGGCGCGACCACCGGCGAGAGCCGCGCGCCGCTCGCATCGATGATGGTCGCCTCCTCTTCGCCGGTCACCGCATCGAACACCCCCAGCGACCAGCCTCCACGCGTCTTGCCCGTCAGCTTCATCGCCGTGTAGATCGTCGACGAGGTTGGCTGCTTGATGTAGGCGTAGTCCATGTCGGGCTCGCGCGGTGCGGCGCCGATCCGCCGGCTGTAGAACGAGCCCTCGGGCGAGTTGTCGCTCTGGCCGATCGGCAGCTTGAACAGGTCGACGCCCTCGAGAAAGAACGGCCGCTTCTCCGCGAAGAACAGCTCGTTGCCGCCGAGGTTGACCTGCGACGGGTCGGCCTCGACCTGCCCGAAGTCCGGGTTGAGGGTGGCCGAGAGGGTGAACGCGGGCCCCAGGCCGTAGCGGACATCGAGGCCCGCGTTGCGGCGCAGGTTCGTGGAGTCGTTGAGCGGATCGGCCGCCTCGACGGGCATCACGTCGAACCCACCGCTCGCGTACGGCAGTAGCTCGAGGCGGCGGCTCGGCTTGATCCGATCGATGCCGTCGACGATGCCGAACCGGCTCACCACCTCGGGCGCCGACCGCGGCCACGGCGACCACGACGCTTGCTCCTGCGTGTGACCGACGATCCGCACCACCTGGAGACCCCACTCCTGGGTGTCGCCGCCCGCGAACCGGAGCTGGTTGAGCGGGATACGGAACTCCGCGGTCCACCCGGTCGCCTGGGTCGAGACATCCCCGGTCCACACGGCGTCCCACGTGTCGTCCTGCTTCGAGTCATCGAACAGCAGCATGTCCCGCTGCACGCCGGCGGCGTTGAGCTGGAACACGTAGGCCGTGCGGCGATCGTGATAGCTGTCGAAGCCGACCGCGATCGCGTCTGCCATCCCGTCGACATCGCGGCGCGTCAGCAGCTTGCGGATCCGCTCGGGGTGCGGATCGTCCGCCCACACGCCGATGTACAGCGCGGCGTCATCGTAGAGCACGGAGAACCGCGTCTCGAGATCCGCCTTCGCACCTTCCTTCGGAAACCGCTGCGTGAAGCTCCCCTGCTTCGGTGCATTCGCCCACGCAGCCTCGTCGAGGCGGCCATCGATCGAGATCGAGCCCTCCCTTCGCTTCGCGTGCGCGCGCACCGCCGGCGGGACCGGATCGGCCGCGGCGATCGTGCTCGTCACGATCATCAATAACGGGAGAGACTTCATGGGCACCCAGATCCTCGACCTGTCCGCATGGTGGACGGGAGCGGGGAACCATAGGTTGCGCAATCCGATTCCTCGGCGCGAGAAATCGTCGGTGGGACACGCATGCGACAGCGTTCGCGACAGCCTTCGCGACCGGCGTCAGTGTCGCCTGGGGGGCGGAGGCTTGTCCTCGTCCGCGCGCCGCGCATGCTCGAGGAGGAGCGCGGTGACGGTGACATTGACCTCGTCGCGGCCGCCGATCGCGGCGGGGGAGAACTCGAACTGACCATCGTGCCAGTCGAGGAGGCGCATCAGCCGTTCCTTCGGCGCGCCGTTTCCGGTGGAGACCTCCACCTTGATCAACCGACCCTCGGCGATGAACACGCGGGCGATGTCGCCGCCGCGGAGGAGCAGGAGGATCCCGGACTTGCGCTCGAACTCGAACAGGGAGAGCAGCGTGCCGAGGCCGATGTCGACCAGACTGCCGCGCAGACCGAAGTTGGTGCTCGGCGTGGCGGGCGCGGCGACGCGGTGCACGCGGATCACCAGCTCCTCGTCGAGGAATGGCTTTGGAATGTAGTCGCGCACGCCGGCCCGAAACGCCTCGAGGCGGCTCAGATCGCCCTCCTCGCCGGTCAGGACGAGCGGGACGTCCGAGAGCGTGGAGTGCTCCGACATCGCGTACGCGAGATCGACGCCGCTCATCATCTCCATCTCCGCAGCGGCGACGATCGCGTCGGGCCGCCACACCGCGCACGCTTCGAGCGCCTCCGTGGCGTTCGCGACGGCCGTGACCTTGAAGCCCGCGGCCTCGAGACAGCGGCCCATGCGCGTGCGCAGAGGAGCGATCGGCTCGACGATGATCACCTGCGTCGTCGTCGTCAGCCCGGGGCTCGTGATCTCGGTCTTCAGACTATCGATGTGCGTGCGCAGCTTGAGGCGCGCCGGCGTATCGGGGCCGATCAGCTCGAAGCCCATCCCGGGATGACGACCGAGTGCGCGCGCGGCGGCCGGCATCAGCATGTGAGCGACCCGGCCGAACAGCACCAGCTCGCTGCCATCGGGAAGCTCGACCAGGA
>JAYVLW010000365.1:0-4063 GCA_043759315.1 Myxococcales bacterium | reverse complement strand
GTCGCGACCAGCGGTAGTGCGGCGCCAAGCTCGGGAACCTCGTCCATCGCGAACGATGTTACCGTTTCCCTCGCCATGAAGCAGGCCGAGCAGCAGTTCCGCACCGAATGCCTCGCGGGACTCCACCGCGCACAGGCGCTGCGCCCCGAGATCATCCAGTCCAGCGCGCGCACGATCGACGAAGCGCTCGACCGATACAACCAGCTCCTGATGGCGGCGAGCGCCTCGAACGCCCTCGCCGGGTTGATGTCGGAGGTCCACCCCGACGAGGCGATCCGCGATGTCGCCCGCGAATGCGAGCAGGAGGTCAGCAAGTTCTACTCCGCGCTCGCGCTCGATCGCGAGATGTACGACGCGCTCGCGGCGGTGGATGTCTCGGCCGCGGATGCCGACACGCAGCGGTTTCACGCGCACACCCTGCGCGACTACCGGCGCGCAGGTGTGGATCGTCCGCCCGAGGTGCGCGCGCGACTCGAGGAGATCGACGAGGAGCTGACCAAGCTCAGCCAGGCGTTCTCGAAGACGATCAGCGAGGACGTCCGCGCGATCGAGTTCTCCGATCCGGCGCGCCTCGCCGGCCTGCCCGCGGACTTCATCGCCTCGCACCCGGCGTCCGCGGACGGCAAGATCCGGATCACCACCGATTACCCCGACTACAACCCGTTCATGACCTACGCGACGGACGATGCGCTGCGCGAGCAGCTCTACATCGCGTTCCGCAGCCGCGGCGATCAGAGCAACGAGGCCGTGCTGCGCGACATCCTCGCGTTGCGCGCCGAGAAGGCGGGTCTCCTGGGCTACGCCGATTGGGCCGACTACATCACCGCCGACAAGATGATCGGCTCGGGCGATCGCGCGGCCGAGTTCCTCGAGCGCGTGCAGAAGCTCGCCGCCCCACGCGCGCAGGAGGACTACGCCGAGCTCCTGCGGCAGCTCAGGACCATCATGCCGGAGGCGGTCGCGGTCGCCGACTGGCAGAAGGTGTGGCTCGAGAACCTCGTCAAGCGGGACAGCTATCAGGTCGATGCGAGCGTGGTGCGCCAGTACTTCCCGTACGAACGCGTCCTGCGTGGCCTGCTCGAGATCACGTCGGAGATCTTCGACCTCTCGTATCTCCCCGTCACCGACGTGCCGCCGTGGCACCCGACGGTCCTGACGTTCGACGTGATCCGCGCCGGCGAGAAGCTCGGCCGGATCTACCTCGACATGCATCCACGCGAGGGCAAGTACAAGCACGCCGCGCAGTTCCCGCTCAAGGACGGCGTGCGCGGCAGCCAGCTCCCCGAGGGCGTGCTCGTGTGCAACTTCCCGCGGCCATCGGACCGTGACCCGGGCCTGCTCGAGCACGACGACGTCGTGACGATGTTCCACGAGTTCGGTCACCTCATGCACCACGTGCTCGGCGGCCACCAGCGCTGGATCACCCAGAGCGGCGTGGCGACCGAGTGGGACTTCGTCGAAGCCCCGTCGCAGATGTTCGAGGAGTGGGCGTGGCGACACGACACGCTCGCGCGGTTCGCGCGCCACCACGAGACCGGCGAGGTCATCCCGGAGGCGCTGGTCGACAAGATGCGCCGCGCCGACAAGTTCGGGCTCGGTACGCAGACCGTGCAACAGATCTTCTATGCGTCGATCTCGCTCGAATTCCACCGCGCGGATCCCGCGGCGCTCGATCAGCTCGCGGAGGTCAAGGCGCTGCAGAAGAAGTACACGCCGTTCGCCTACGTGCCGGGCACGCGGTTCCACGCGTCGTTCGGTCATCTCGTCGGCTACTCGGCGATGTACTACACGTATCAATGGTCGCTCGTGATCGCGAAGGACCTCCTGACGCCGTTCGCAGCGCGGGGGCTGATGGCGACCGACGTGACGTACGCGTACCGCGACAAGGTGCTCGTACCCGGCGGGAGTCGTGATGCGGCCGAGCTCGTGAAGGACTTCCTCGGCCGCGAGTACGACTTCGCCGCCTACGAGCGCTTCCTCGTCGAGGCGTGACTCGGCCGTCATCACGGATGAACATCCGTGGTTGCCTACTGGTTGTCGCGACGGCGTTTCAATTGTCGCGGATTGTCACGAACGCAGATCGGATCGGCAGCAAACGACGACTCTTAAAACCAGTCGTTTCGTTTCGCGCGGTCACTCGATGTTCTAAAACTCTCTGCACAACTTCCGTTCCAACAAAGAGGACCACACAGATGAGCAAGATCACGATCGCGTTCCTGGCCGCCGTTTCCATCGCTTCCTTTGGCTGCAAGAAGAAGGGCGGCGCCGGCGAGGCGATGGCCAAGATGGGCGAGTTCAAGGACAAGATGTGCGCGTGCAAGGACAAGAAGTGCGCGGACGACGTCCAGGACCAGATGAACAAGTGGTCGGCCGAGAACGCGAAGAGCGCCGGTGACAAGCCGGAGAAGCCGGACGAGAAGATGATGAAGGAGATGCAGGAAGTCGGCACCAAGTACGGCGAGTGCATGGCGAAGGCGATGGGCGCCGGCGACATGGGCTCGGCGGGCGCGGGTGGCTCGGGCGATCCCGGCACGGCCGTGAAGCCGCCCGAAGGCTCGGCGGCCCCGGTGGCTGCCGGCGGCGGTGACCTCCCGGCCGAGTGCAAGGACTACCAGGCGGCCATCGAGGCCCTCGCGAAGTGCGACAAGCTCCCGCAGGCGACGCGCGATGCGCTGAAGCAGTCGTACGAGCAGACCGCGGCCGCGTGGGCGAGCGTCCCGGCTGAGGGCAAGGCTGCTCTCGGCACGGCGTGCAAGTCGGCGGCGGATGCCGTCAAGCAGTCGTCGGCTGCTTGCAACTAAGCACACCAGACTCCGTTTAGACTAGGGCTCGTGCTTCGGCACGGGCCCTTTCTATTTGGAGCTGATCATGAAGAAGCTGTTCTCCGTCGCTCTCGTTCTCGGTCTCGCTGCCTGCAGCAAGAGCAGCAGCGGAGGCGCCAGCGGTGATCCCTGCGACGCCGCGGTCGGGAAGGCGATCGATTCGATGATGGCGACTCGCCAGGGGCCGCCCGAGGCGATGCAGCAGATGAAGCAGATCAGCGACAAGCTCCGCGGCGTGATGGTGTCGTCGTGCCAGGCCGACAAATGGAACGCCGAGATCCTCGGGTGCTTCGAGGCCGCGAAGGATCAGCCCAGCATCAAGAAGTGCCGCGAGAAGCTGCCGCCGGAGCAGGCACAGCACCTGCAAGCCGAGATCATGAAGGTGATGAGCGGCGGCATGGGCGGCGGTGGTCCGATGCACGGCGGACCGAACGGCGGTGGCATGGGTGGCCCGCCGCCTGCGCCTGCAGGCTCGGGCTCGGCAACACCGTAAGCGCCGATCAGCGCTTCGCTGGGGGCGGTGGAAGCGAGACCACGGCGAGTGCCTTGTCGATGTCCATGACGCCGAGAGCGGGGCGCGCAGAGGCCGGCTCGGTCTGGATCAGCTTGAGGACGTCGAGCGCGTGGCGCGCGCTGGAGAACCGCTTCGCGAGATCGCGGGCCATCAGCTTCCTGCAGAACAACTCGAGCAGTGGCTCCGCGAGGATCAGCCCCGGCACGCGGTTGGCGATCGGCGGCGGATCGCGCTTGAGCGAGGCGGCGAGGATGTCGAGGGGGCGCCCGTCGAATGGGAGCACGCCGGAGAGCATCTCGTACATCATCACGCCGAGCGAGTAGAGGTCGGCGCGCTGATCGATCGGCTCGCCCTTCGCCTGCTCGGGCGACATGTACAGCGGCGTCCCGATCATCTGGCCGGTCTGGGTCAGCCGCTCGAGGGAGCCATCGTCGGCGTCGCGCAAGATCGCGATGCCGAAGTCCACGATGCGGGCGTGGTCGCGACCATTGCGCCACTCCACGAGCACGTTGTCGGGCTTGAGATCACGGTGGATCAGGCCCGACGCGTGGGCGTGCTCGAGACCGCGGAGCAGCTGGCTCGCGAGCAGGGTCACCCGCTCCGGCGGCAACGGCATGGTCATGATCGCGGAGAGCGGCTCGCCCTCGACGTACTCGAGGACGATGTAGGGCTGACCGTCATCGTCGTCGATCTCGTAGATGTCGACGATGTTGGCGTGCTTGCAGCG
>JAYVLW010000364.1:0-9695 GCA_043759315.1 Myxococcales bacterium | reverse complement strand
TCGCAGGCATCGAGATCAAGTGTTTCCTCGGTGTCAACGGGTTGGGCACGCCCGTGCTCTTCGTCCTCGATGGCCAGTCGTATGAAGGCGAGACCGCGTTCGCCGGGAAGAGCCCGGTGCATCTCAGCCTGACCGAGCTCCCCGGTCACACGTTCCGCTGCCGCGGCCGCAACGACGGAGAGACCCCCGTGGACTTCGCCTACGGGCGAGTGCTCGGTGCCGCGGTCGAGCGGCTCTCACTCCACGCGCTGGCTACGGACGTCGAGGTCACATCTGTGGTGCTCTGGCGAACCAAGTAGCCGCTGTCGCGGCAGTAGCTCGAACCGCTGGGCTAACTCGAGCGCGACGACGCGACACGCAGCGGTCATGACGAAGACGGCGACGGGATCGGTGATCTCGACGATGGATGCCCCGCCGACGTCGGCGAATCAGGGGACTTCGACAACGATCGAATCCCGAATGTGTGCGACCCCACCTCGGATCCCGAGCAGCTCGTATTGTTCGATCCCCTGACCGATGCCACCGGAACCTGGAGCGGCCCGAGCGCGTGGCAGTTCGGGGCCGACTCGATCACGAAGGATCTGAGGCCCGTCGGCATCGCCGAGATCAGCCGAGAGATCGCCCCGCTCGCGTATCCGTCGATCGAGGCAACGCTCACGTATACACCGGACCCTGGGCTCTTCGTGGGCGTCGCCTTCGACGTCGCGGGCGAACGAGTCAAGTGCTACGTCAGCATCGATACAGCGGGCGCGCAGCATGCCTACCTCTACATCGGCGCCGACCAGCGCAAGGGGACCGATGTCACCGGGACCGGTCCGGTCCATCTCACGCTCACCCAGCTCCGGGACAACACCTATCGTTGCCGCGTCCGTCGCGACAACGAGACAGCGATCGAGCTCGGCGACACCCGCGTCGTTGCCGGGACGGCTGCTCGGCTCATCGTGCTCGTCGAATCGACGATGATCGAGGTGACGTCGATCGTCCTGTGGACAACGACGACGTAGTCAGAAGCCAGTGGACTTCGGCGCCGGCGTGCTCGACTTCGTGATGCCGTGGGCGAGGACGTACGCCTCGAACGCGGCCTTCTCGGTCTCGAGCGTCTGGAACAGCGCGGTCACCGAGCGCACCGCCGCGTCGGCCTTGGCGCCCGTCAGCGACGCGGTGCGGCCCTTCGAATCGTAGAGCTCGGCGCAGATGAAGTGGAAGATGTCGGCCTTCGCGCGGCTATCCGCCTCGGCCTTCGGCATCACGCCGGCGAACGCGGTCTCGACGTTGGCGATCAGGTCCGGGTGCTGGGCCTTGAGGTAGTCGGAGGCGAGCGTCTTGAGGCGCGCCATGTCGGGGTACTCCTGCAGGTCGTTGCCGCTGTTCAGGACGTCGGCATACGACGCATCGCCCGGGCGAAGCTGGCTGCCGACGATGACCTGGCCGCCGATCAGGCGGGTGATCAGGCCGTAGAACTGCGCGTTGGTGATGTTGTAGCCCCAGCCGAGGTTCGCGTTCCCGAACGCCACGCCGCGGTAGTCCTCGATCGCCATCACGGCGAACCAGTCGACGAGCGCCGACTGGCCGACGCCCGAGAGCTGCTTCGCGCTCGTCGGGTCAGACTTCGCGAGCAGCTCCATCATCGCCCGCGCGTAGACCTGGTTGTCGTTCGCCGGCATCGCGGCAAGGTCGAGCAGCTGGCGGCCGAACGTGGAGGCGAGCGGACCGTGGCTCGGCGTATCCATCACCACGAGGCCGAGCTTCGCGGCGCGCGCCGGCCGATCGGTGATGAAGTATGCGAACGCCTTGTCGGTGAGCGGGATGTGGATCGAGCGGCCCGCGCCGGTCGTGAAGTAGAGGTTGAAGTTGACGAGTGCGAGCCCCGCGAGCGACTGGTCCTTGAGGCTGGTCTTCACGGCCGACGAGAACTTCGGATCGGAGATGATCGAGCGCGGCGTGGTCAGCATGCCGTCGAGGGAGCTGATCAGGGTCGCCATCGTGGCCTCCTGCTCCGCGCGCGTGGCGCCCTTCATGTACTTGCGCTGGAACGAGCCGGCCTTGAACAGGACGGTGCTCTCCATGAACGTCTGCAGCTTGTCGGCGTCGATCTTCACGTACGACTCGCGATCTTGCTGCGCCATCGGGATCAGCTGGTCGGCGAGGAACTGCCGGTACGGTCGATCCTTCGGAAGGTCGAGCGTCAGGGTCGGCTTGACCTTGATGTCGCGCTTCATCTTGAACGTCTTGCCGTCGATCTTGCCTTCGATCGCGTCGTCCTTCGGACCGGGGCCGTTCGGCTTGACGTCGAGGGTGACGCCCTCGCCCGTCAGCTTGTTGGCCGAGCGCGTGAGCTGATACGTCTTCTCGCCAACGTGGACGCGGATGCCGACCGCCGACCACGACTCGATCACGGTGTCCTTGCTCTGCGCCGTGGTCCCGATCGTGGTCTGCCACAGACCGTTGAGGTTGTCGTTCGACACGGTGGGGTCACCACCGTCGGCCTTGCCGTCGCCATCGAGGTCCTCCTCCTGGTCGTCGCCCGTCACGTCATCGGTGCAGGCGGGGAGGATCCCGAGGAGAGCCGTCAGGGTGAACGCGTAGCCAACGAGGCGCTTCATGGCGCTCTGCATCAGCAAGCTGCGGGCCCGGACAGGACCCGTGTCGATCAGGTCAGTTAGCCCCAGATCGGCTACTCGAGTGGTCGGCCGGACGACCAGCCATGGCTCGTGGCATGCTCGCAAAACCGCCACGAAACCCGACGTTACGAGCCGAACGTGATGCCCTGAGCGAGCGGGAGATCGGCCGAGTAGTTGACCGTGTTCGTCGCGCGGCGCATGTAATTTCGCCAGGCATCCGAGCCGCTCTCGCGCCCACCGCCCGTCTCCTTCTCGCCGCCGAACGCGCCGCCGATCTCCGCACCGGAGGGGCCGATGTTGACGTTCGCGATGCCGCAGTCGCTCCCGGAGGCGGCGAGGAACGCCTCGGCCTCGCGCAGATCGTTCGTGAAGATGCACGACGACAGACCCTGCGGCACATCGTTGTGCATCGCGATCGCCTGCCCGAGCTCGGTGTAGCTCGTCGCGTAGAGGATCGGCGCGAACGTCTCGTCCTTGACCACCTGGGTCTGTGACGGCATCTGCACCAGCGCCGGTGCAGCGTAATAGCCGCCCTCGCCCACCGTCACGCGCGCACCACCGGTGACCTGCCCGCCATCCGCCCGCGCACGGCTGAGCGCGCG
This sequence comes from Myxococcales bacterium, assembly GCA_043759315.1. Classification (GTDB taxonomy): domain Bacteria; phylum Myxococcota_A; class Polyangia; order Haliangiales; family Haliangiaceae; genus JABFXX01. The sequence goes on along the minus strand of JAYVLW010000364.1, from coordinate 6,472 downwards.
CTGCATGCCCTCGAACGCCGCCGCGTCGATCAGCGGCCCCACCAGCGTCCCCGCCTCGCGCGGATCGCCGACCCGGATCTGGCCGTACGCACGCTCCACGCGCGCGAGCAGGGCCTCGCGGATCGACTCGTGCACGATCAACCGGCGCAGCGTGGTGCAGCGCTGGCCCGCCGTGCCCGCCGCCGAGAACAGGATCGCGCGACTCGCGAGCTCGAGGTCCGCCGTGGGAGCCACGATCATCCCGTTGTTGCCGCCGAGCTCGAGCAGGCAGCGGCCAAAGCGCGCCGCCACCACCGGTGCGACCGCTCGGCCCATGCGCGTCGAGCCCGTCGCGCTGACGAGCGCGACGCGCGGATCGGCGACCAGCGCCTCGCCCACGCTCGCCACGCCGAGCACCACCTCGGAGAGGCCAGCCGGCGCGCCGCCGAACTTCGCGACCGCGCGCTCGAACAGCGCCTGACACGCGAGCGCCGTCAGCGGCGTCTTCTCCGACGGCTTCCACACACAGCTATCCCCGCACACCACGGCGAGCGCGAAGTTCCACGCCCACACCGCGACCGGGAAGTTGAACGCGCTGATGATCCCGACCACGCCGAGCGGATGCCAGGTCTCGCTCATCCGGTGCCCCGGTCGCTCCGACGCGATGGTCAACCCGTAGAGCTGCCGCGACAGGCCGCATGCGAAGTCGCAGATGTCGATCATCTCCTGGACCTCGCCGCGCGCCTCGGCCGTGATCTTGCCGGCCTCGATCGTGACGAGCGCCGCGAGCTGATCCTTGGCGGCGCGAAGCTCGTCCCCGAACAGTCGGATCAGCTCGCCGCGCCGCGGTGCGGGAACCGACCGCCACTCGCCGAACGCGGCGTGCGCGCGATCGATCGCCGCGGTCACGGCGGCGGCATCGTGGCTCGCGAGCCGCGCGGTCACGGAGCCATCGATCGGCGAGTGCGCGATCAGATCGCCGTCGACGGGGACCAGGGCCACACCGAGCGCGCGAAGAGTTGCGGTGACGTCCATGCCGCGCTCATACCACGCGTGGCCCGCGGGCAGATCACCCCGAGCCGGCGAGCGCGGCGGCGACAGCGCGGCGCCTGACCGCGGCGGACACGACTACTGGGCGGGCTTCGGAGCCGGCGCCGGCGGCGGCGGCGTGACCGGCTTCTCGGGGGTCTTCGGCGCGCCAGAGCCAGCGCCAGCGTCCTGACCGGGCATGCCATCGACGCGCTGGATGATGTGGAAGCCGAAGTCGGTCTTGACCACGCCGACCTCGCCCGACTTGAGGCGAAGCGACAGATCCTTGAACGGCTTGACCAGGCCCGCGTCGGGCGTCGCGTCGTACGAGTTGCCGGTCTTCGCGGAGCCCGGATCCTCGGACAGCTCCGCCATCAGCGGCTCGATCTTGGCGCCACCCTTGAGCTTGGTGACCGTGTCCTTGACGATCTTCTCGAGCTCGGCGCGCGTGCGCTTCTGACCGCGCGGATCCTCGCCGTGCGAGTCGGCGAAGCTGAGGAGGATGTGCTTGACCTTCGCGAACGTGGTGACGGGCTGGCGGGCGAGGATGTCGGCGGACTCGAGCGCGTCGGGCGGCGGCGGCGGCGAGCGCTTGATGATGTGCCAGCCGAACGGCGACTTGACGAGCCCGGCCTCGCCGACCTTGAGGCGGAGCGACAGCTTCTTGAACGGCTCGACCATCTGCGTGTCGGTCGCCACGTCGTAGGCCTTGCCGGTGTCCTTCGAGCCGGGGTCCTCGGAGTACTGCTTCATCAGCGCGGCCATGTCGCCGTTCGCGCGGGCCTTGTCGAGGACCTCCTTCGCGATCTTGTCGGCCTCTTCCTTGGTGCGAGTGGCGGTGCGAGCGGCGGGTGCGCCCTTCCAGCCGATCAGCACGTGCTGCACGGAGACCGGGCCGGGCTCGCCGGGACGGGCGAGGATGTCCGCGGACTCCAGCGGATCCGGTGCCGGCGGCGGGATGCGCTTGATGACGTGGTAGCCGTAGTTCGTCTTGACGATGCCGACCTCGTTGAGCATGAGGCGGAGGGCGAGCTGCTTGAACTCGGGGACGAACTGGGTGTCGGCGGCGACGACGTAGGGTTCACCGCTCTTCGCGCCCGGATCCTCGGAGTACTCCTCGACGAGCTTGTTGAAGTCCTCCTTCTCGGAGCGCGCGAGGATCTCGCGCGCGAACTTCGCAGCGTCGGCATTCGTGCGGGCCTCGGCGCGCGGATCCATGTGGCCGCGATAGGCGGCCGCGAGGTCCTTCCAGCCGATCAGCACGTGCTTGACCGAGACCTCGGGCGCCGTGTCCTTGCGATCGAGGATCGCGTGGCTATCGAGATCCTCGGCCGGGCCCGCCGGGGTGGTCGCGGCAGCACCCGAGCCGCCGCCGTGGGGGCTGGCGGTCTGAACCTTGGTGTTCTTGACCACGTCGTCGAGACGAGACTTCTGCTGCTTGCACGAAGCAGCGGGAGCGACGACGAGCAGCGCGAGAACGAACGTGCGGACGAAGCGAGACGACTTGGTCATGCGGGGGCGTCTATACCAAGGAATCGACGGACATTCCCTTCAGCTGCGCCGCAACTGCCGGATACTTGGCGAAGGATTCCTTGTCGAGCGCCTTCTCCAGGGCGTCCTGTGCCTTGACGGTCCCGGCCCCGACGAGCTTCTCGAGGGACGCATCCATGCCCTGCATGCCCTCGGCGGCGCCGGACTGGATGAAGCTTCCGACCTGCTGCGTCTTGCCCTCGCGGATCAGCGCCGACAACGCGTAGTTTCCGAGCAAGATCTCGTGCGCCGCCACGCGGCCGGGCTTGTCGGCACGCGGCAGCAGCTGCTGGGCGACCACGCCGACGAGCGAATCGGCGAGCAAGCCGCGCACCTGCGGCTGCTGCTCGGCGGGGAACGCGTTGACGTAGCGATCGATCGTGGCGCCCGCCGAGTTCGTGTGGACCGTGGCGTAGATGAGAATCCCGAAGCTCGCGAGCTGCAGCGCCGCCTTCATGGTCTCCGCGCCGCGGAGCTCGCCGACGAGGATGACGTCCGCGTTCTCGCGACCCGCGCTGCGGATCGCATCGAGGAACGACGGGACGTGCTCGCCGACCTCCTTGTGCGAGATCAGGCAGCGCTGCGGCTGGTGCACGAACTCGACGGGATCCTCGATGGTCAGGATGTGACCGGGGCGGGTCTTGTTGATGTGGTCGACCATCGCGGCGAGCGTGGTGGACTTACCGCTGCCTGTGGGACCGGTGACGAGCACGAGGCCGCTCTTCAGATCCGCGAGCTTGCGGATGCCCGCGGGCACGCCGAGGTCGTCGAGGGTCTTGATGATCGTGGGGATCGCGCGGAACACGGCGCCCACGCCGCTGAGCTTCTTCAGGTAGTTCGCGCGGAACCGCGCCTTCGTGCCGTGCGCGTGCGCGAAGTCGAGATCGCCGGTGGACTGGAACTGCGTGCGCTGGCCGTCGCTGAGCAGCGGCATCAGCAGCTTCTCGATCTCGGGGCTGGTCAGCACGCGGTCACCATCGGGCGTCAGCGCGCCGCGGATCCGCAGCATCGGGGGATAACCTGGCGAGAGGTGAAGGTCGGAGCCGCCCTTGTCGAGCAGCCGATCGAACAGTGCGCCGATCGTGCTCACGAGTCCTTCCTTCCGAACAGGCCGGCGAAGCCGCCCTTCTTCGCGCTCGGGGCCGCGGGTTCTCCGGCCGCCTGCTGGGCGCCGCCCTTGATCTGCGCCGCGAGCTCCTTCTTGTTCTCGCTCGCGGCGATCGCGACCTCGGGCCCGATCTTGCCGCTGCGCACGAGCTCGAGCAGCGAGTCATCGAACCGGATCATCCCGAACGCCTTGCCGCGCTGCATGAGGTTCGGCAGCTGGAACAGCTTGTCCTCGCGGATCATGGCGGACAGCGCCAGGATGCCGGTCAGCACCTCGACGGCGGGCCACACCGTGCCGCCGTTCGCAGCGGGGAGCAGGCGCTGCGCGATGATCGCCCGCAGGGCGCCCGCGATCGACGCGCGCACCTGCGATTGATCCTCCGGCGGGAACATGTCGACGAGGCGATCGATCGTCTTCGCCGCGTTCGGCGTGGACATCGTCGCGATCACGAGGTGGCCGGTCTCCGCCGCGGTCAGCGCGATCTCCACGGTCTCGCGATCGCGCAGCTCGCCGATCACGATGACATCGGGATCCTCGCGCAGCGAGCCCTTGAGCGCGGCGGCGAAGCTCTTCGTGTGCGGACCGACCTCGCGTTGGCTGACCACCGCGGACTTCCGCGGATACACGATCTCGATCGGATCCTCGACGGTGATGATGTGAAACGGGCGAGTCTCGTTGATCGTCTCGACGAGCGCCGCGAGGGTGGTGGTCTTGCCGTGACCACTCGGTCCGGCGATCACCACGAGGCCCTGGTGATGGTGCACGTGCTTCGCGAGCTCCTTCGGAAGGTTGAGCTCGTCGAGCGTCGATGGCGCCATGCGCGCGATCCGGAACGTCCCCTTCAACCCGCCCTGGAACTTCGAGACGTTCGTGCGCAGCCGCCCGCCGCCGGGCGCCTCGAGCGCGAGGTCGACGTAGCCCTGCTTCGCGAGCTGTGCCTGTTGCTCGGCGGTGAGCAGCGGCACGAGCAACGCCTCGACCTCCGCGGCGGAGATCGGCTTCGCGCCGGCTTCGATCGGCGCCAGCTCGCCCAGGACGCGAAGCGAGACCGGACGGTTGGTCGCGATGTGCAGATCGGACGCGTTGCGCTCCTTCGCGATCTCGAGCATCCCCTGGAACGTCGATGGCGCACCACGCCCCGCGCGGAACGTGGCGACGGGCTTCGCGGGCTCGAGGTCGAGCTCGAAGTCGAGCGCGGGCATCGTCGCCGGCATGGCGGACCTGGACTTGGTGCGCGGGCTCGTGGTCGTGCGCGCGGCGCGGGTCTTCTCGACGGCGGGGCTCGTGGTCGTGCGACCGGCGCGGGTCTTCTCGACCACCGGGCTGGTGGTCGTGCGCGCCGCGCGCGGACTCGTCGTGGTGCGCGCGGCGCGACCGCCCGTGACTCCTGAAGGCGGCGTGGTCGTGCGCCCGCGCCTCCCTTTGGTCTCCACCTCGGGCGACAGCTCGAGCTCGAACTCCGGCTGTCCTTTCTCGAGCCGGAACGCGACCTCGTCTCCGCGCCGGCTGGCCGTGACCTTCACCGGTCGATCGCCGACGGTGATCTCCACCGACGGCTTGGTGCCGTCGCGATCGGGCACGAGATGAAGGAGGGCCGTGCCCTTGATCAACGTGCCGAGCTGCGCCTTGGACAGTGGCTCCTTGGTCAGCCCGACGTTCTCGTGATTGCGCCGGAACGTGATCGGGCGCCCATTCCCCACCAGGACCTCGGTGACACCGGGGCGGTCGAGGTAGGCGAGGATCTGTTCCAGCTGACCACTCACGTGCCGAGCGTAACAGGCGTCGCCCGCATGGTGTCTTGATGCACCAGCTATCCGCCTGATTCATTGCGAGATTTACATCTATTGACCGTAACTCAATAGAGCAGTAGCGTACGTGCATGACGCAGCTCGAAGCGGTGATCGTCGGCGCGGGCTTCTCCGGGTTGTGCGCGGGCATTCAGCTGCGCGAGGCCGGCATCGAGGACTTCGTGATCCTCGAGAAGGCCCAGGGCGTGGGCGGGACGTGGCGCGACAACACGTATCCGGGCGCGGCCTGCGATATCCCGTCCCACCTCTACTCCTACTCGTTCGAGCCGAACCCCACGTGGTCACGTGCCTACGGCGGGCAGAAGGAGATCCTCGCCTACCTCGAGCACTGCGCCACGAAGTACGGCCTGCGCCCGCACCTTCGGTTCGGCGCATGCGTGGCCTCCGCGGCCTATGACGACGCCGCGGCGACCTGGACGGTGCGAACGCAGAGCGGCGAGACCTACGTCGCGCGCACCCTCGTGCTCGGCAATGGCGCCTTGCACATGCCGGCGATCCCGGAGCTCCCCGGCGCGTCCACGTTCGCGGGCACGTCGTTCCATTCGGCGCGCTGGAACCACAGCCACGACCTCGCCGGGAAGCAGGTCGCCGTGATCGGCACCGGTGCGAGCACGATCCAGTTCGTGCCGCAGATCGCGCCGGTGGTGGACAAGCTGCACGTGTTCCAGCGGACGCCCGCGTGGATCCTCCCGAAACCGGATCGACCGATGGGTGCGCGCGAGCGCTGGATCCTCGAGCACGTCCCGGGTGCGCACTGGCTCCGCCGCACGGGCCTGTACTGGCTGTTCGAGAGCCGCGTGCTCGGCTTCGCGTTCGCACCCAGGGTGAATCAGCTCGCGGAACGGTTGGTGCTCAAACATCTCGCCGCGCAGATCCCCGATCCCCAGCTGCGCGCGCGCCTCACGCCCACATATCGGATGGGCTGCAAGCGCGTGCTGATCTCGAACGACTACTACCCGGCGCTCCGCCGCGACAACGTGGACCTCGTCACCGATCGGATCGCCGCCATCGAGCCCAC
>JAYVLW010000363.1:0-2693 GCA_043759315.1 Myxococcales bacterium | reverse complement strand
CGAGCACGTTCGCCGCGGCGGCCATCGCGCTGTTGCGCCCTTCGACGAGAGGAATCCCGCCGGAGGCGACCCGCGCCCTCACGCCGGTCAGGTACGCGCTCGTCGCACCGCGGCCGGCGAGGATCTTCGTCGTCAGCAGATTTGCGAACGTGCAGCGGTCGCCGTCGTTGTTGGTGTCCGCGATGCGATCGTGCTGTCCAAGCTTGGACGCGATCGCGAGCCCATCCCAGCCATCGGTGGTGAACGGAAGCACCGTCGATGGCGCGACCGCCGTCGGATCCCTCGGCGCATCCCCGAAGTCACAATCGCCCCCCATCGTGTCGCGCTCGACCACGCTCGCGCTGTGATCGCCGAGCCCGGCCTTGGTCAACGCGGAGGTGGCGACCGCGTTGCCGAACCGCTGGTTCACCGCCACGAGGATCGGTCCCGCGTACTCCGGGTGGGATCTCAGGACCGCGGCGATCTCGTCGCTGGTCGCCGCCGTCCCGAGCAGGTGGGCTCCCAGCGTGGCCCCTCCGGGCTTGCCCGGAGCGATGTCGCCCCGCCACTGTTCCGGCGCCTGGGCGGTCCTGGTCGCTGCGTCCGACGTGTTACCCATACCCTCCAGAGGGGGGCACGCCCCCGGAGTCGCACCGCGATCGCGCGAATTCCGGAGCTGGTCCGCCAAGGGCGGCCGACAGCTCCTGGGCCACAGCCGCGCATTAACTCCGCCCCGCGATTACCATGTGACCGAGAGCGCCCGTGGGTCCAGACAAGAGCCTGGCGGAGATCCTCGCGCATCGGATGCGCGTCGGGGAGCCGATTCCCGTCGCGGTCGCGCTCGCGATCCTGCGCCAGGTCTGCGACTCGCTCGCGTACGCGCACGACCTCCGCGACCCGGCCGGGCAGTGGTTGGGGATCGTCCACCGCAACCTCACGCCGGCGCACATCCTCGTCGCCGAGACCGGCCAGGTGACCGTGGTGCCGAGCACGTCGCAGCACGGCACGTACGCATACATGGCGCCCGAGTACGTCACGACGGGGATGAGCGATGCGCGCGCGGATCTGTTCTCCCTGGGCGTTGTCGCGCACGAGATGTTGTCGAACCGTCCGCTGTTCGCGACGGGAGACGACCGCGAAACGGTGGACCGCGTGTGCGCGCTCCCCATCCCTCCGCCCTCGACGCTCAACCGGTACGTCGCACCGGAGCTCGACGGCATCGTCCTGGGGGCGCTCGCGCGCGACCCGGCGTATCGCTGGCAGCATGCGGCGATGATGCGCGACGGGATCCGCGCCGCCGCGCAACGGCTCGGGCTCGACATCGAAGCCGTGCCCGGCGCCGTGTGGATCGAAGTGCTCGCGGTGCGGCCGCAGCCGGCACCGCCGCAGCCTGCTGCACCGCTTCAGCCCGAACAGACCCCGCAGCCGCCGCCGAGCGATCCGGGCATGTGGTCCGACGACGGCGACGGCGCCACGCGCATCCAGCCCTTCGATCCGTCGTTGCTCGACGCCCCGCTCCCCAGCCCGGCAGCCCCCATCGCACCGGTCGAGCCTGCACCGATCGCCGTGGCCCCTGCCCCGGCGCAGACACCGGCACCGTCACCTCCGCGGAACCCCGCGCCGATCGCTCCTGCTCCTGCATGGACACCAGCAGCCGACTGGGCACCGCCGCCGCCCCTCGCCCCCGCGCCGATGGATCCCGCGCCGATGGCTCCGCAGGTGGATCTCGCGCCGGAGGGTCCCGCACCTCCTTGGACACCGCCTGCTCCGCGGCCGGTGGCAACGCCGCGGCCCACGCCGGCAGCGCCCGCACGCGTCGTCCCGACGCCGACGCCAGCCGCGCCCGCGCGCGTTGTCCCCACGCCCGCACCGGCGCCTGTCGCGCCTGTTCCTCCACCGGCACCGCCGCCCACCAACGAGTTCGACCCCGATCTCGGCCCCGAACCCACGCAGATCGGAGCGATGCCGCTGATCTCGTTCGGCGACGCGCCGATGGACGGCCTGCTCGGCGAGAACGCGCAGCGAGCGCCCGCGCGAGCGCCGCAGTCTCCCGGCGCGACGTTCCTTCCGGATGCTGGCGAGACCTCGCCCGAGCGGGCCAAGCGCGTCAGGATCGTCGCGATCATCGCCGTCCTGGTGGTTGCCGCGGTCGTCGTGATCGTGCTCGCCGCGCGGTGATCGAGCGCCACCGTCCTCGTGACTTCCATCGTTTGGCAGCGACGGTTCGGGATTACCGAACCATGCGAGGGAATTCGGCGCCCCCGCACGAGCAGTTGGAGTGCACACGATCACCGAGGTGCGCCATGAACCCGTCCCCCATCGATGTCCGGATCTCCCCGTCCCAGCCCATTCCCGTCGAGCGGCTGAGCTCGACGATCCGCACGCTGATCACGCTCGATCCCACCGAGGCGCCGGTGGTCAGCTGCTACCTCGATCCGGCCACGGCGCACGCCGCGATCTCCGAGCGCGAAAGCGACCTGCTCGCGGTGGTTGCGCCCGCGCAACGCGATGTCCTGGCCGACGCGTTCGACCGGGTGCGCGCGTACTTGTCGAACGAGCTCGCGGCATCGACGCGCGGCGTCGCTGTGTTCGCGCGCGGCGGGAACCAGCCGATGTTCGTCGCCATGCAGTTTCGGGTTCCGCTACCGGTCCATGTCGGGGTCGGCGAAGTGCCGAACGTCTATCACCTGGTCGAGCTCAAGGACACCTACGAC
>JAYVLW010000362.1:0-9009 GCA_043759315.1 Myxococcales bacterium | reverse complement strand
CCATAGTCCGCGGTGTTCGTGTACTCGCCGCGGTACGCGCCGGCATCACCGAGCTGGAGCGTGGTCGCCTCCCCCAGGTCGTCGGTCACCTTGCCGGCTTCCTCGACCGTGGTCTTCGCGGCGATGGTCAGCGTGTGTACGGGCAGCGCCGCGACCGTGGTGCGGTAGGGCCGGGTCAGCGCGCGCCCGAGCTCTGCCGCATCGCGCCCCGCTGCATCGAGATCGATCGCCTTGTCGGTGACCTTGGCCTCGACGACCAGGCCGCCGAGCTCCTGATCCGAGACGCCTTGCGCTCGCCCGCACGCGACCATGGCCCACAGGGCCCAGCTGGCAACGGCGGCGCGGATCATCGCTTGGTTCTTAGCTTTCTCGACGAGGGAGGTCAATGGCAGTAGCTTGTCAGGCAGGTGCTGCGCGAGCTGGAACCCCTGGCGACGTCCCCCGGCGCCTACGTCTTTGCGGGCTTTCTGGGCCTGCTCTGGGGCAGCTTCGCGAACGTCTGCATCTATCGCTGGCCACCCAGCGCCGAGTTCCCGAAGGGCCGGAGCGTCGTGGCCCCGGGCTCCCACTGCTTCGTCTGCAAGACGCCGATCCGCTGGTACGACAACACGCCGATCATCGCGTGGCTGTGGCTGCGCGGGAAGTGCCGGTCGTGCAAGGCGCCGTTCTCCAGCCGGTACCTGATCGTCGAAGCGCTGACCGGATTGGTGTTCGCGCTCGCATGGTGGTTCACGGTGACCGTCGGCGCGTACTTCGAGCCGTTCGATCAGCGGCTGATCCGCTTCGCGATCTACGCGGCGTTCTGCTTCGTGATGATCGTCGTCACGTTCATCGACATCGATCACAAGCTGATCCTCGACAAGCTGACCTATCCCTCGATCGTCATCTTCTTCGGTCTCGGCTGCTTGCTCGCGGGCCACCGCTGGTACGACGGCGTGATCGGCGCGATCGCCGGCTACGCGTTGCCGTGGACGATCGGCGAGGTCTACTGGCTCGTCACGACGCGCGATGGCCTTGGCATGGGAGACGCGAAGCTGCTCGCGCTGATCGGCGCGCTTCTCGGCATCCAGGGTGTCGTCGCGTCGTTGTTCGGCGGGGCGGTCGTGGGTGCGGTCGTCGGCATCATCGTCTTGCTGCGCGGCGATCGCGGTGCGAAGCGCGGCGCGCTGTTCGCCGTGGTCGCGGTGTCCGCGGTCGGCATCGCCACGTTTGGTGCGCTGACCAACCGAGTGGTGGTCGGCGCGGTCGGTTCGGCGATCGCGATCGGCGCGCTCGTGGCCTCGCGCCTCGGGGCGCGACCCGAGGTCGGCGAACCACCGCAGGTAGAAACCGACGAACCGGAGCTCGCGCCCGAATCGTTGAGCGGCAAGGAGCTCGCGGCGCGCGGCATGGCCCTGGTCGCGGCCGTGCTCGTCATCTCCGCCGTCACCTTCGAGCTGCTCACCTGGCACGGGGGCGCGCTCGGGGCCGGGGTGATGGGGATCGGCCTCGTGCTGCTCGCCAAGCGACTCGTCCCGGTGGTCGATGCACCGACAGATCCGGTCACGGAGACACCCCCACAGGAGACTGCGCCCTCCCTCATGCGCACCGAGCTGCCCTTCGGGCCGTTCCTCGCGCTCGCCGCGGTGTTCTATTTGTTCGCCGAGCCGTGGATCCTCGTGAACTTCCGCCTCCCTGGCGGGTGAGCACGCGCTCCCCCGCTGCTATAGTCGGACCCGTGGCAAGCCAAGCCGCCGAGCAGATCATCGCCGGCGTCGTGCTGAGCGAACGGCTAGCCGTCACGATGTACGGGGCGATCCATCGCGCCCAGTTCTCGGGACAGCGGAATCTTCGCGGCCTGGTGGTCGACCCGAAGATGCTGGCCGAGACCTCGTTCCGCGAGGCGCTGACCGGAGCACACACCATCTCCACCGCCACCGAGCTGGCCCACCCTAGCATCGTCCCGACCGTCGCGGTCGAGATGGGCGGCCCGGACGTGGTGGTGGTGACCCGGGGTGTCGGCCGCTACGTCACCCTGCAGGACCTGATCTCGGCCGCCCGCGCGAACCGGGGCCAGAACGGCAAGCTCTCCATCGAGGTCGCCGCGGCCGTCGGCCGTGCGGTGGTCGAGGCGCTCGCCGAGGCGCACAAGCGCGGCGTCGTTCACGGCGCGGTCCACCCGCGCAGCGTGCTGATCGACGAAGACGGCGCCGTCCGGCTCGGTGACTTCGTGGTCGGTCGTGCGCTGACCACCGCGGTCGCGCAGGGCGCGGACTCGTCGCTGTGGCGTGGCCTCTCGGGCTACCTCGCGCCCGAGCTCGTCGTGGGCGAGGAGCCTTCGCCCGCGGCCGACGTGTTCGCGTGCGGCGCGATGCTGTTCACCATGCTGTCGGGCGAAGCGCCGCCGGGCTCGCTGCACTCCACGCCCGCGGTCGAGCGGCTCGTCAATCGCGCACTCGATACCGACACGAGCCGCCGCTACAAGAACGCCTCGGACCTGCTCGAAAACCTGATGGAGGCGTTCGAGGATGATCGCTGGGACCTCGCGGACAAGAACGAGGTGATCCGCGCGGCCGGGCTCTCGCGCGCCGACACGAACATCGACGAGGCCACCGAGGATCTGCTCGCGTCACTCGGCAACAACGCCGTCCAGGTCACGCCCACGCGGCCGAGCATGGATATCCGGCTCGAGGCAGCGGCGGCCCGCGCGAACCAGGCGCGCAACCCCACCACCGGGGCCGGCAAGCTCGATGCGCTGCTCGCGGATCTCGATGACTCGCGCGAGCTGACCGCCGTCGAGGACATGACGTTCAAGCGCGACCCGATCTCGGAGCTGATCCAGATGGATCCGCGCAAGCGTGAGGCGATCGTCCAGGTCAAGGCGCGCGTGCCGTCGCTGGATGATCCAGACGACGAGACGCCGCTCCCGCCGCCTTCCGCGTCGCGCGACTCGGACTCCGCGGTCAAGGCGCTGGGCGTGCGGCCGAACACCCACGACGAGGACGCTGCGATCAGCGCCCTCGCCGGCCTTGGCTTCGACGAGCCCGTGCGCCGCGTGAACACCGCCGCGGATCAGGCCACCGCGGCAGCCGACCGGCTCGAAGCCGCCGCGGCGCGTGCCGAGAAGGTCGCGGCGCGCGCCGAGAGCAGCAACGACGCTGCCGAGAAGCGGAACACCGCACGGGCGGCCGCGGTCGTGCCCCGCGCGGCTCCGCCGAACGTCGCGGAGATTCCGAACTTCGAAGACCTGCCCACGCCGCGGCTCAGGAGCCGGGCGCTCGGGATCATCTCGCTGATCGTGCTCGTCGCCGGGGGCATCGGCTTCTACAAGGTCTACACGTCCCAGCAGGAGCAGAACGCCAAGGCGAAGGAGGAGCAGGCGCGCCTCCAGGCCGAGGCCGACGAGAAGACGCGGCTCGCGAGCAAGGCGCAGATGGATCGCGGCACCATCACCGTCACCTCCGATCCGAATGACGCGAGCGTGTGGCTCAAGCTCGGCCGGACGAACTTCGATACCATGGTGCTGACCTCGGGGCAGATGCATCGCATTCGCATCGAGCTCAATGGCTACCAGCCGGTCGATACCGAGGTGCTCGCCGCGAACTGGACCGGCAAGGGTGCGGGGCGCAAGGCGACCGTCAACGTCACGCTGAAGGCGGTGACGAAGGATGGCAAGACCGGGAAGCCGAACGTCGAGCCGTTGCCGGCGCGCCCGGCGAACCTCGCGGTGGATCCGAAAGGCTTCGAGGCAGGCGAGGGGCCGATCCATATCGAGACATCGCCGCCCGGCGCCGAGGTGTGGCTCCTGATCGGATACCCGAACACCGGCGTGTCGTTTCCGACGATCGCGGGTCGCGGGTACGAGCTGCGCGCGTTGTCGGATGGGAAGCTCCCCGGGTTCGCGACGATCTCCGCCGACGAGTGGCGCGATGGTGGGAATCCGAACGAACCGATCGACCTCGCCAAGAAGAAGGCGACGATCGAGAAGCGGATCGAGCTGGTGGCGGATCCCGACTACAAGGATCCCAAGGATCCGAAGAAGAAGGGGAAGTAATGGCCGGGGGTCGCACGCTGCACGTGCGATGTTCGACCTGGGAGCAGGTCGAGACGTTTCATTCGCGCAAGCTGCGCCGTGGAAAACTCCTGTCGATGAAGGTCCCGTTCGCGGCCGAGCTCGGCAGCGCCGTGACGCTGGGGCTCGAGTTGCCGAACGACGTCGTGATCGCCATCGACGGTGTCGTGCGCAAGTCGTCGCCGATCGAAGGTGATACGAAGACGTGGATCGAGGTCGAGCTGATCGGTTTCACCGAAGAGGTGATCCAGCGGATCAAGAACATGGCGGCGAATGTGGTCGTCGTGACGCGGGCCCCGACCCGACCGCCGGAGCCCGCCGCAGCGCCGGCAGAGCGGCCGAGCAAGTCATCGCTCGTCAACGACGAGCTGCCGGTCGACGAGCGCCAGCTGTTCACGCACCTCACGGCCGAGCTCAAGCGGATGCGACAGGCGGCGGTCCACGAGGTGCTCGGCGTCGAGCGCGATGCCGATGCCGACGCGATCAGGCTCGGCTGGATGAACCTCGTACGCAAGCTGCACCCGGATCTGGTCGCGCGTCGCAAGGCCCCGGCGATCACGCACCTCGCCGAGGAGCTCACCATCCTGGCGAACCGCGCGTACGACCGCCTGCGCCTGGCCCTCGTCACGGAGGGCCGGGCGAACGTCGTCGGCTCGTCCGTGAACCCACCACCGGGATGGCTCGTCGGCTTCGACGACCTCGCGAGCGCGAACCGCACGGCGCCGGGCAGCAAGGCTTCGCCGCTGCCGACGACCAATGGTGCTCCGGCCCCCGTCGCGGCGCAGGGCTCGGGGGGGCAAGGCGGCGAGGCATTCGAGACGCGCGCGCGTACGATGCTCGGCGACGGCGATGCGGATACCGCGCAGGAGGTGCTCGCCGCCGCGCTCGTGGTCTACCCGCGGTCGCGGCCGCTGCGCTCGCTGTACTACGTTGCGGCCGCGGTCGCGGCGCTCGGCAAGGGCGAGGTCATGCTCGCGACGTCCCAGCTCGAGGCCGCACTCGCGCACCACGAAGGCTGCAACGAGGCCGCGCGCATCCTCGAACACGTCAAGAAGCACGGCGAGCTCGACCGGGATGCGGTGCTCCGGGTGTTCCGATGAGCCGCTCGCGCGCGATCGGCATCGACCTCGGTACGTCGAACTCGGCGGTCGCGGTGATCGACAAGGACGGGGTGCCACGGATCCTGACCACCGCGGAGGGCTCGACGACGCTGCCGTCCCTGGTCTGGTACTCGCCGGATGGCCCGGTTGTCGGCGACGCGGCACGCGAGGGTCTCGACCACAGCCCGGATCTGACGATCTTCGGTGCGAAGCGCCTGCTCGGCCGTCGCTTCGATCACCCCGAGATCCGACGCCTGGCGCGCCTGTTGCCGTACGAGCTCGTGGAGGCGCCGAACGGTGATACCTGGATCTCGCTGGACGCCGGCACGCAGATCTCGCCCGAGGAGGTGTGTGCACGGATCCTCCTCGAGCTGCGCCGCACCGCGGAGGCGCATTTCGGCGAAGCGGTGAGCCGCGCCGTGATCACGATCCCCGCCTGGTACGACGCCGCGCAACGCCAGGCCACGAAGGATGCTGCGCAGATCGCGGGTATCCATGTGATGCGGCTGCTCAGCGAGCCCACGGCCGCCGCGCTCGGTCACGGCGCGCACGGTGGCGCCGATCGCAGGTTCATGGTGTGCGACCTCGGCGGCGGCACGTTCGACGTCGCGGCGGTCGACGTCTCCAGCGGTGTGTTCGAGGTGCTCGCCACCACCGGCGATCAGTTCCTCGGTGGCGACGACGTGGATCGGCTGGTCGTCGAGCACCTCCTGCGCGACGTGAAGAACACGCGTGGGTTCGACATCACGAACGATGCTGTCGCGATCGAGCGCCTGCGGGCCGCCGCGCAGAAGGCGAAGCACGAGCTGTCGAGCCTCTCGGGCACCACGATCGAAGTGCCCGCGCTGCTCGAACTTCCGTCCGGCAAGCAGGTCGAGTACTCGCGTGCGGTGCGCCGGGACGAGCTCGAGCTGTGGGCCGCGCTGTTGCTCAAGCGCCTCGAGGGCCCGATGGCCGAGGCGCTCGAGCGTTGCGGGCGGACCAAGGACGACGTCCAGGACATCCTCCTCGTCGGCGGCATGACGCGCATGCCGGCGGTGCGCCGGGAGATCGCGCGCGTCCTGGGCAAGGAAGCGAAGGTGATCGAGAACCCGGAGGAGGTCGTGGCTGTCGGCGCCGCGATCGAGGTCGCGAGACTCGAGGGTTTGATCGAGGGCATCCTCCTCATCGATATCGCGGCCCGCGGCCTGCTGGTGTCGATGGGGCAGAGCGACTGCGAGATGGTGATCGGTCAGAGCGCCGTGATCCCCACGCGCGAGCATCGCGTGTTCGCGACCAAGCAGGACGAGCAGCGCCGCATCGAGTTCGACGTCTGGGAGGGCGAGTCGCCCGAGAGCGCGCGCAACCGCCACCTCGGTCGCTACGCCGTGCTGGATCTTCCGGAGGCGCCTGCAGGCGACGTGCTCGTCCTCGTCGAGCTCACGCTCGATACGGATGGCACCGTGCGGCTCTCGGCGAGCGAGCTGGTCTCCGGTGAGCGCCTCCAGCTCGAGCAAGTGTTCCACGCCGGGCTGGCCCGTGCGGACGTGGCACGGCTCGCGCGTCAGGTCGCCGGGGCCGCTTGAGCCGCGCCGTCGCGATCGCCGTCGTCCTCGGATGCGGGCATCCAGCGGTGCCAGCTCCTCCGCCCGCGGCGAAGTCGGTGCAGCTCAATCAGCCCGGGGCGCGCGTCGAGCTGCTGCCCGCGCTGCCGGCCGGCTACGTCAGCGTGGTCGACTTCTGGAGCGAGTCGTGCGGCGCCTGCACCGTGGTCGGCGGCATGCTCGCCGTGCAGGTCGCGCTCGCAGATCGCGTGGTGATCCGCAAGATCGACGTCGGCGATGGCTTCACCGAGGTCGCCAAGCAGTTCCAGATCGGCGCGCTACCGCACTACAACATCTACGACAAGGCGAAGAAGCTGCGCTACGTGCTCGTCGGCAATGACTGCTTGAAGGCCCCCGAGCTCGCGAAGCAACTCGCCACCGAATAACGTAAAGTCGCCGCGTGCGACATACCGTGATCCTCGGTGGCGGAAGCGGGACCCGGCTGTGGCCCGCGAGCCGGCAGATCCTCCCCAAGCACTTGCTCCCGATCGCCGCGGACGGCGGCACGCTCCTCGGCGCGGCCGTCCGGCGCGGTGCGGCGCTCAGCGACAAGGTCACGATCGTGACCGCCGAGTCGCAACGCGCGGCGACCGCCGCCGTGGCACCGACGGCGCGGATCATCGGCGAGCCCGTCGCGCGCAACACGGCCGCCGCGCTCGGCCTCGCCGCCGCGACCATCGAGCGCGAGGATCCGGACGCCGTGATGATGGTCCTGCCGGCGGACCAACATGTCGCGAACGAGGCGGGCTTCGTCAACATCCTCGACAACGCGCTCGGGATCGTCGACGACCGCGACACCATCGTGACGATCGGCATCCAGCCGACGCGCGCCGACACCGGGTTCGGTTACCTCGAGATCGATCCGATCAAGTCGATCACGGGGGTGCTGCGGGTGATGCGGTTCGTCGAGAAGCCCGACCGCGAGACCGCCGAGCGATACGTCGCGAACCCGCGGTTCCTGTGGAATGCCGGCATCTTCTTCCTCCGCGCGAAGCGCCTGATGGCGGAGCTCGACGCGCACCTGCCCGCGACCGCGGCTGCCGTGCGCGAGATCGCCGCGGGCAAGGTCTCTGCCGCGCAGGTGTATCCGACCCTGAAGTCGATCTCGATCGATCACGCCGTGATGGAGCACGCGAAGGGCATGGAGGCGCTCGCGGCCAACGTCGGCTGGGATGACGTGGGCTCGTGGGCCGCGATTCCCGCGCTCCGCGGCGTCGATGCCAGCGGCAACACCACGGTAGGTCCGGTGGTCGCGGTCGAGAGCACCGGTAACATCCTGATGACCGATGACGACACCGTGATCGCGGTCCACGGGATCGCCGACCTCGTGGTCGTGAAGAGCGGGAACGCGATCCTCGTCATCCGGAAGGATGCCAGCCAGGACGTCCGCAAGGTCGTCGATGCCCTTTCCGCGGCCGGGCTCGCGAGGTACCTATAGCGCGTGAACCCGCGCGTGTTCAGGGAGTACGACATCCGCGGCGTCGCCGAGCGCGACCTCGACGACGCCACGGTGCGCGCGATCGGGATTGCCGTGGGCGCGAAGGCGGGCGGCACGGTGGTCGTCGGTCGCGATTGCCGCACGCACTCGCCGCGACTGTTCGCCGCGCTGACTGATGGCCTGCGCGTCCACGCGGACGTCGTCGACGTCGGCGTGGTGCCGACACCGCTGGTGTATTTCGCCGAGCAGCACCTGAAGCCGGCCGCTGCCGTGATGATCACCGGGAGTCACAACCCCGCGGAAGACAACGGCTTCAAGTTGATGCTCCACGGCGAGACCCTGCACGGAGCGGCGATCGCCGCGCTGCGGGACGAGGTGGCGAAGGTCCTCGAGACCGACGCCCCCCACCCGACGAAGCCGATCCACTCGCGCGACATCATCGGGGCCTATCAGGCGCACGCCACGAAGGAGCTGCAGATCGGCGATCGCAAGGTGAAGGTCGTCGTCGATGCCGGCAACGGCGCGGGCGGCCCCACCGCGGTCGGGCTGTACCGTCGCCTCGGCTTCGATGTGGTGCCGTTGTACTGCGATCTCGATGGCACGTTCCCGAACCACCACCCGGACCCGACACAGCCGGAGAACGTCGCAGATCTGATCGCGACCGTGAAGCGCGAGGGCGCCGAGCTCGGTATCGCCCTCGATGGCGACGCCGACCGCATCGGCGCCGTGGACGCGAACGGCCGGATCCTGTGGGGCGACCAGCTGATGATCCTGTTCGGCAAGGCGCTCCTCGCCGAGGTCCCCCACGCGAAGTTCGTCGGTGAGGTGAAGTGCTCG
>JAYVLW010000361.1:0-18740 GCA_043759315.1 Myxococcales bacterium | reverse complement strand
ACGCGACTTGCCCGTGCCCTGATTGCCGACGACGGTGACCAGCTGCGGGGCCTGGAAGTCGATCGCGCGCCCGACGATGTCCAGCAACGTCGTCAGATGATTGGATCGACCGACCAGCGGGCTCCGTACGGCGCGCACGGGCTCCGGCTCGGTATCGATCCGCACCATGCTGCGATGGCGATCGGGGATCGGCGGCGGACCTTGGATCGTCTTCGATCCCGGGATCGGGGAGGCGGTCGGCGTCGGCCGACGCGCACCCGGGGGACCGGACGAACCTGTTGACACTGCGCATGAGGGTACCGAACGACTCAGATCGGCCGCAAGCGTGGCGGTCCACTGCAGATCGGGTGTAGTCTCGGGAAAGGGATGGGAAACCACCGGTCATCGACCGTCTGGCGGGTCCTTGTGCTCGGTCTGCTTTCGGGCTGTCCGACCGTGGACCTCGGGGACACGCCGTCCGACATCGGGCTGTGCAACCCACCGGGTGGGCAGCAGTACTTTCAGGACAAGGTGTGGCCGGAGTTCGTCCGCCCCGGAGACACGACCAAGGGCTGTACCCGGGCGTCCGGCTGTCACGGCGAGGCCGGCGGCAACACCTTGTCGTTCAAGACCATGCCGATCGACTTCGCGTTCAACTACCGGCAAACGCAGATCTACTTGAACTGCGGCACGCCGGCAGCAAGCGAGCTCTTGACCAAGCCCCTCGCCGGCGTCGACCCGCACGGCGGCGCCGACCTCATCTCGACCAGCGACCCGGCCTACCAAGTCTTCCTCGATTGGTTCAAGTGATTCGCCGCGTTCTCCTCCCCCTGACCATCCTTCTCGTGCTCGGTATCTTCGCTCGCGAAGCCGGCGCAGAGGCGTATCTGCGGGTGATCGCCCAGAAAGCGCCCGTCCACTCCGGTCCTGCCGGGAGCTACCGCACCGTGTTCATCGCGGAGCGCGGGATGGTGTTCCAGGTGCTCGAGCGAGGCTCGCGCGACTACTGGTTCAAGGTCGAGCTCGAAGACGGGACCAGCGGATGGATCCTCGGAGACGTCGTGTTCCCGTTCGATGTCGGCCCCGAGGACGCGGGCGTGTTCACGCGGATGGGCCGCGCGATCCGCCGCGCGATCCTCGGCCCATCACCGATCACGTACGCGAACGTGGGCCTGTCGTTCTCCGCCGGCGTTCTCGACAAGGAGGGCCTGTTCCTGCTGCGGCCATCGTGGCTGATCGATCCCTACTGGGCGCTCGAAGGTTTCGGCGGGCTCTCCCCCCGCGCCGCGAAGGACGTGTTCCTCGGCGGCCTCGGCTTCGTGCTGCGGATGGCACCGGGGGCCGTGATCGGCCCGTACGCGAGCGTCGGCATCGGCGCGGCGCACATCCGTCCCAAGGCCGACAACTTCGTCGACAAGGAGGAGACCTTGATGGCGCTCTCCGCGGGTGGCGGCCTCGAGATCACGTTCAAGAAGCAGATCACGTTGCGGATCGATGTCCGCAACTGGTCGCTGTTCGATCAAAACACGACCGCGAACGGCCAGGAGTACTCGGCCGGGTTGGCGATCTTCTTCTAGGACAGACCATGCGCACCATTCTCCTCGCCATCGTCGTACTCGGGATCGCAGCCACTACCCTCACCGGGTGCGGTCGCCAGGCCGTGCGTGCGTCCGAGAAGGAGTTCCTCGCCGATCAGATCATGGTGTTCGACGAGGATCCGCAGCAGGCCTCGAGCGACGATCACGTTCGCACCAACCGCGAGGGCGCTTCTGGTGGCAAGGGCGCCGGCGGCGGAGGCTGCGGGTGCAACTGATCCTCCGCAATCCCTTCGGGATTGCTGCGCGTCCCGCGTTCGTGGGGCGTGCGATCCGGACGACCGCCCTTCTGCTCGCGTTCGCCGCGGGTACCGCCGTCGCCGAGGACCGGACCGAGGTGTCGACCCTGCTGTTCGCCGAGAAGCGCGACGGCGACAAGGGCGGGCTGATCGTCGTCCATCCGCAGGCGAGCTTCGGCGTCGATCTCGGCCGGTTCGTGACGTTCGATCTCGGGTACGCGGCCGATGCCGTATCGGGCGCCACGGCGAGCGTCTACCAGGTCGATGCTGTCTCGACCGCGACCAAGTTCTCCGACCTCCGCAATGAAGGAACCCTCGCCCTCGGCTTCAAGGGCAAGCGATCACGTATCACGTTCGCGACCACGCTCGGCACCGAGCGCGACTACGTCAACCGCGCGTTCAGCGGCTCCGCCTCGATCGACCTGCCCGGCCGCAACACCACCGTCGGCCTCGCGTACAGCCACTCGTTCGACCAGGTCTGCGACAAGGACAACGGCATGGCGACGCCGCTCGAGTCGCGCGCCTTGATCGGCACCGATCCCTGCAAGAAGTCCGGGCTGATCTTCGGCAAGGACACCGCGGGCATGACGACGTGGAAGGATCTCGGGATCGATACCGCCCAGGCAACGCTGACGCAGAACCTGTCGCCCACGATGAACCTCCAGCTCGCTGGCTACGGGCAAGTCCTCGATGGGTTCCAGTCCAATCCCTATCGCCGCGTGCGGATCGGGCCGAACGCGCCGCAGGAGCACATCCCCGGTACCCGCGCCCGATGGTCGGTCTCGGCGCGCCTCAACCGCTACCTGCCGAAGCTGAAGAGCGCGATCCACCTCGACGCCCGGTTCTACGATGACACCTGGCGCGTCGTCGGCGGCAACCTCGAGCTGGGGTACTCGCAGTACGTCGGCAAGAGCCTCCTCGTGAAGTTCTATGGCCGCATCTACCAGCAGACCGCCGCGAAGTTCTTCAAGGACGCGTTCTACTACCAGACCCAGTCGACGGCCGGCGAGTACTTCACCGGAGACCGAGAGCTCTCCCCCGTGCGCAACGTCAGCGTGGGCGCGAAGCTGACGCTGATCTCGATCGGCGGCGACAAGCCGGTCTGGCACCTGTTCGACAAGCTGCAGTTCAACCTGCGCGGCGACATCATGTTCATCGACAACCTCGCTGCCGACGACGAGGCGAGCAACGCGGGCGGGATCGACAAGCAGTTCATCTACGGTACGAGCCTGATCGACGCCATCACGCTCCAGCTGGGCCTGCTCGGGAATTACTAACCTCCGTCGGAATGGGGGTATGCTCGCGGCATGTACCGCTATGGGGATGGGTCGCCCTTTCCGCTCGACGAGAACTTCATCGAGACCCTGACGACCGCGGTCGAGACGTGCACGAACGCGTTCATCCCACTGACCGAGCTCGACGCTCGGCGGAACAAGGCGAAGGAGCTGCGGCGCGAGGGCGACCTCGAGGCCGGGCGGCTCAACGATCTCGAGAAGGCGCTCACGGCGGCGCTCGGCCCGAGCCTCCTCCCGTCACCGAAGCCATCGCTGGCGCAGCAGGTCGCGCAGAAGATCGCTGCCACCGCGAAGCAGACAATCGCGGACACCAAGAAGCAGATCGATGCGCGCGTGCAGCAGCACGAGGCCGCGGCGGCGCCGAAGACCAGCTCCGACGCGGTGACCAAGGCGCTGCGCCCGTTCTTCGATCAGCACCAGCTCCCGAAGGCCGCGTGGATCATGTCGTGGGACGTGCGCGGCGCCGAGCCCCACGCAGACGCCGTGGCGACCGCTGGCAAGATCACCGCCGCGTTCACGCTCGCCCCGGATCCGTATCGCACCCCGATCCGCGTGGAGCAGCTCGCCGACGGCGTGATCGTGCACATGATGAAGAAGGGCGTGTTCGGCAAGGCAAAGCCCGCGCCGGTCGACCTCGGGAAGTACGTCATGGTCTCGTTCGAACGCACGGGCCTCGAGCACACCGTCACGCTCAAGGAGAACGCGAACAAGGCCTCCGCCGGCCTGCGCTTCGCCGTCTCCGACAAGGGCGCGACCTGGGTGACGATCACCGCGCTGGGCGACGCCGAGGGCGAGCCCAATGATCTCGATCCCGACGACGTCGGCCCGGTGCGCAACCTGGCCGACCGCGCGGCCGCGGCCCTCAAAGATCTGATCCAGCGCCGCACGCTGGTCGACCTCTCGCTCTCGGGTACGGCGATCTCCGATCTCGACGATCCGACCGCGATCCCCATGGAGCTGCTGGCCCAGCTCACGCCGCTGGCGCGCTCGATCCGCGACAAGAGCCGGATGTCCGGCGAGCTCGTGCTCAAGCGCGACATCGGCGATGGCCGCCGCGAGGAGCTGTTCGTGCCGCGCGCAACGCTGGCCCAGCAGTTCGCTCGGCTGCCGAACGAGTACCGCCAGCCGTTCGAGGAGATGGGGATCACGGCCGAGGAGACGCAGCCGTCGATCACCCTGCCCGTTCGGCCTCCCGCACCGAGGACGTCGCCACCACCGCCGCCACCGGCTGCGCCCTCTTCGACGCCGAGCTTCGATACGAAGACGATGGAGTACTCGGCCGAGGACGAGATGAGTGACCGGCAGAAGACGCTGGTCGATCCGAAGAAGAGCTAGCGGCTGGCCAGAGCCACGATGCCGTCGACGACCTGCTCGAGCATCACGCGCTCTCCGAGCTCGCGGCCGAGGGCCTTCATCTGCGGCCCGGTCCACGGTACGCCACCGGCGCCGTAGGCATCGGGGCGGGCGGTCAGCGTGATGTCCCCCTTGAGCGCGCGGTCCACGGTGGCGAGGCGCTGGGTGGCGACGGCCAGCGCGGCGGCGGTGAAGCTGCGCGACTGCGCGACGAGCTTGTCGACGATGAACGGGGGGACCCCGATCGCCTGCCCCCACTGCGGGCGCGGCACATTGGTGGCGCGCAGGTGGTGGAGGATCGAGAGCTGGCGGATGTGTCGCGCGAGCATGACGACCACGCCGACCGCGCTCTCGCGCTGATCGCACAACGAGGACACCGCGGCCATCGCGCGTGAGCGGTCGGCGGCACCGATCGCATCGGTGAGCTCGAACACCGAGCGTTCGCGCGTGTCGGCCACCAGGTCGTCGACGTCGTCGGAGGACACCGGCCGATCGCCTGCGTAGAGGCCGAGCTGCTCCAGCGAGAGCGAGAGGCGAGAGAGATCGTTGCCGACGGTATCGATCAGCCGGCTGATCGCCTGCGGCTCGATGCGGACGTTCTTCGCGGCGGCCTCACCGCGCACCCACGGGGCGATCTGGCGCGGCGCATCGAGGACGTGCACGAACCCCTTCTTCGATAGCTGCGCGTAGAGCTTGAGGCGCTTGTCGATCTTGGTGACGAGCCCGACGATCACCGTGGACGGGTTCGGCTTCGCCACGTACGCGAGCAGCGCCTCGGAGTCGTCGGCCGGGAGCAGGGTCAGATCGCGCACGAACACCATGCGACGCGCAGCCATCATCGGCAGCGTCTGAGCGAGCGCGACGATGCGGTTCGCCGAGGGTTTTCCCTCGACGACGTCGTAGTTGAAGCCGCGCGCGGCCGGCGGCACGGTGGCATCGCGGATCGCATGGATCGCGCGTTCGAGCAGGATCGGGTGCTCGGAGTTCAGTACGTAGATCGGATCGAGGCGTCCGGCCTTTACCTCGGCGAGTAGCTCGTCCACCGGGGGACCCTATCACCGCGGGGCGGGCACAGCCGAGGTGATAGTGTCGGACCGTGCGGCTCTCACGACGGTCCTTTCTCGGGGGCGCGGCACTGGCCGCGCTCACCGCCCCTCGGCTCGCGATGGCGCGCGGGCTCCTCACCGATCCCGGCATCGACGACGTGGTCAAGCGTGCGCTCGGAGCCGCGGCCAAAGCCGGCGCGACCTACGCCGACGTGCGGCTCGTCCGGCGCCGTCGCGAACAGCTGTCGACCCGAGAGGAACGGATCGAGGACGTGGGCTCGACCGAACAGTACGGCATCGGGGTTCGCGTGATCGCCAGCGGCGCATGGGGGTTCGCGGCGTCCCCCGCGGTCACGGTCGCGGAAGCAGAGCGGGTAGCGAAGCAGGCGGTGAGCGTGGCCCAGGCGGGCGCGGCCCTCCGCGCGAAGTCCGTCCAGCTCGCCCCCGTGCCGGCGAACGTGGATGTGTGGCAGACCCCGCTCGTCAAGGACCCGTTCAAGATCCCACTCGAGGACAAAGCGGAGCTGCTGCTCGCGATCAACGCGGCGGCGATGAAAGTTCCCGGCGTGAAGTTCGTGACGTCGTCGTACACGGGCATCAGCGAATGGAAGTTATTTGCGTCGAGCGAGGGTGCGTACATCGAGCAGGAGATCACCCGGGTCGATCCGGGCTACGCGGTCACCGCCGTCGACGCCAAGCGCGGCGAGTACGAGACCCGCGAGCACGATCTGCCGCCACGACAGGCCGGCTGGGAGTACGTGGAGCAGTCACCGCTGCTCGCGGATGCGCGACGGATCGCCGAAGAGGCGGTGCAGAAGCTGAAGGCGCCGTCGGTGACGCCTGGCAAGCGGGACCTCATCCTCGACCCATCGAACCTGTGGCTGACGATCCATGAATCGATCGGTCACTCCACGGAGCTCGATCGGGCGATGGGCTACGAGGCGAACTTCGCCGGCACGTCGTTCGCCACCCCCGACAAGCTCGGCAAGCTGAAGATCGGCGCCTCGCACCTGACGTTCTACGCGGACAAGACCACACCCGGCGGTCTTGCCACCTGCGGCTACGACGACGATGGCGTGGCCACGCAGAAGTGGAACCTCGTCGAGAACGGCATGTTCGTCGGCTACCAGACCACGCGCGAGCAAGCGGCCTGGATCGGCGAGAAGGCATCGCGCGGCACCTGCTACGCCGACAGCTACGGGTCGTTCCCGTTCCAGCGGATGCCGAACGTATCCCTCGCGCCGGCGCCGAAGGAGCGCTCGCTCGACGAGCTGGTCGCCGGCACCGACGACGGGGTGCTCGTGACCGGCCGCGGCTCGTGGTCGATCGATCACCAGCGGCTGAACTTCCAGTTCGGCGGTCAGACGTTCTGGGAGGTCAAGAAGGGGCGCCGCACGCGGATGCTGCGCGACGTGGCGTATCAGGCGAACACGATCGAGTTCTGGAACGCCTGCGATCAGATCGGCGGTCCGCGCTCGTGGGAGCTGCACGGCAGCCTCAGCGACGGCAAGGGCGAGCCGACGCAGATCAACTCGATGAGCCACGGCTGCCCGCCGGCGCGGTTCAGGAAGCAGAACATCCTCAACACGAACCGTCGGGGCCTCCCGTGATGACCGAGGCACAGGCGCAGCGTCTGCTGGAGCGCGTGATGGTCCTCGCCGGCAACGCCCGCGGGACCGAGGCCATCGCGTCGCTGTCTCATTCGCGGGGCGGCAACTCGCGATTCGCCGTCAACGAGATCACGTCCTCGAGCGAGGTCGAGTCGCTCTCGCTCGCGGTCACGATCCATGTCGGGAAGCGCTCGGCCACCGCCACCACCAACCAGCTCGACGACCGCTCGATCGACGATGTCGTGGGTCGCGCGCAGCGGATGGCCCGGCTCGCGCCGGAGAACCCGGAGGCGATGCCCACGCTCGGCAAGCAGACCTACCAGGCTGTTCCGAAGGCGAGCGATCCGGCGACGGCGAGCTTCACCCCCGCGTCGCGCGCGAAGGCAATCGACACGATGCTCTCGACGGCGAAGTCCGCGAACGTCACGATCGCGGGGTTCTACGAGCACGGCCTGCACCTGCGTGCGCTCGCCACCTCCGCCGGGCTGTCCGCCGCGCACGCGTGGACGCAGGCGAGCCTGTCGTGCACGGCGCGAACACCCGACGGCACCGGCTCGGGCTGGGCAGGTGCGCAGTCCAACAAGACCTCGGACATCGCGGTCTCCGTGCTCGCGAAGACGGCGGTCGACAAGGCGAACGTGTCGGCCCGGCCGCGGCGGCTCGAGCCCGGGAAGTACACCGTGGTCCTCGAGCCAGCGGCGGTCGCCAACATGCTCGGTGCGCTGGCCGGAGCGTTCGGAGCGCGGCGCGCGGACGAAGGCCGCTCGTTCTTCGCGAAGACCGGCGGCGGCACCAAGGTCGGCGAGAAGCTGTTCCCGGAGCTCGTCACGCTGAAGACCGATCCGTTCGACGCTGCACTGACGGGCAACCCGTTCGACGGCGAGGGGCTCCCCGTCGCGGCCACGACGTGGATCGACCGCGGCACCGTCAAGGGGCTGCGCTACGATCGCTACTGGGCGAAGCAGCAGAGGGCGAAGCCCACCGGCGCCTCCAACGCATGGATCCTCGGCGGCGGCACGGCCACGCGCGACGAGCTGATCAAAGGGGTGAAGCGCGGCGTGCTGATCACCCGATTCTGGTACATCCGGGAGCTCGACCCGCAGACGCTCCTCCTGACCGGTCTCACCCGCGATGGGACGTTCCTGATCGAGGACGGCGTGATCACCGGCCCGGTCAACAACTTCCGGTTCAACGAGTCCCCGGTGCAGATGCTCGCGCGTTGCGATGCGCTGTCCGCGGGTGTGCTCATCGAGCGCATGCGCGTCCCGGCGCTGCGTACGCACGAGTTCAATCTCGCGTCGATCTCGGAGGCCGTGTGACCGCGGTCGTCGTCACTTCCGATGCGGCGATCACCGATGGCGCGCGGGGCGCGACGAGCGTGCTGGCGATCGATGGAGCGATCGTCGTCGTCGGTGATCCGGCCACCGTGCTCGCGGATTCGCGTGCCAGCGGCGCGAAGCGGATCGACTGGCGGGGGCGCGCGATGGTGCCGGGCACCGTCAACACGCACAACCACAGCTTCCAGTCCCTGCTGCGCGGCATCGGCGACGACCTACCGTTCCTGGAGTGGCGCGATCAGGCGCTGTATCGCTACTCCCCGCGGCTCACCGCCGAGGACATGGGCACGGCCGCGCTGTTCGCCTTCGGCGAGATGCTGCTCAACGGCGTGACGACCGTCTGCGATTTCTATTATCTCAACGCGCAGGGCAACGACAACGCCACCGCGACGATCGAGGCCGCGCGCCGGCTGGGCATCCGCATCGTGCTCGCGCGGTGCTTCTACGACTGGGACGGCGCCCCCGCCGCGTATCGCGAGACCGTCCCACAGGCGACCGCGAACTTCGAGGCGCTCGCGAAGCGCTACCAGGATCGCGATCGGTTCCTGACGACCGTGCAGCCGGCGCCGCACAGCCAGCATGGCGCGACGCCGGCGATGATCGAGGCCGGCGCTGGCTGCGCGCGCGATGCCGGCGTGCCGTGGCACATCCACCTCGCCGAGGAGCAGTACCAGGTCGCGCAGTCGCTCGAGCGGTTCGGTCTGCGTCCCTTGCATGCGGTGGCGACGCTTCCGGTCGACATGGCGCAGATGATCGCGGTCCACGGTTGCTGGTTCGACGAGAGCGAGCGAGCGCTCCTCGCCGAGCGCGGAGGCTCTCTCGCTTACTGCCCAGGCTCGAACATGTTCCTGGGCGATGGCGTGACCGATCTCGTCGATCTCGTGGCACGCGGCGTCAAGGTCGGGCTCGGGACCGATGGCGGCTGCTCGAACAACCGCGTCAGCGTGTTCGACGAGATGCGGATGGCCGCCCTGCTCCAGAAGGTCCACCGCACCAATGGTCAGGCGATCGACGCCGAGACCTGCTTCCGGCTCGGGACCCGCACCGCCGGTGCCACTCTCCGGCTCCCCGTCGGGCAGATCGCTCCCGGCTTCCGGTGCGACCTGGTGGCTCTGGATCTCGACGACCCGTCGCTGTGGCCGGCCCAGGCCCTCGAAAAGAACGTCGTCTACGCGCTGTCACCTCGCGCCATCACCGACGTCGTGGTAGATGGTCAAGAAGTCGTCGCGAACCGGCGACTTAGCCATGTCCCGCTCGACGAAATCCAACTCCGAGTCGCCGAGCTCACCCGCGACTGGCGACGGGGATAAGGACCAGGACACGAAGCACGGCACGGTCCCCACCCCGCCCCCGCCCGTCCTGCGTGGCGGCGGCATCGGGGACCTTCTCGGTGGGGCGCTCGACCTCGCCAAAGCCGCGAAGGATCGTGGGCCCGAGAAGGACGAGCCGCGACGCGAAGGTCCGATCGAGATCGAGCTCGAGGTATCGCGCCAGCGCGCGGCCAGCATGACCGTGTTCGGCCTCGTCGTTGGCTCGCTCCTGATCTGGAAGCTCGGCACCGTGGGCGTATGGGTCGGCGTGGTGTTGATGGTGGTCGGTGCGTTCCGCGCCTGGGAGCTCGTGCAGACGTTTCTTCACGCGCCGGGGACGATCAGGGTCACCGATTCGCAGGTCTCGTTGCCGCGCGGCCTTTGCCTGCCGAAGCCCGTGCAGGTCAGCCCAGGCGACGTCACCGCGGTGTACTTCCTGCGGCGCTCGGTGCCGTGGAATCGTTCAGCGCCGGTGCTCGTCGTCGAGATCGGAGACCGCGCGATGGCGTTCCCGCGCGACTGGTTCGCATCCGAGGCCGACCAACGCCACGTCGTGCACGCGCTGATGAGGGGCCTGCCCGGCGGGGCCAACGCCGCTTCCAAGGACGGGGAGTCGCTCGCGACGCCGCGAGACAAGGTCACGCTCGGCGACGAAGGAAGGGGGGCGTGGGTCCAGATGCTCGGCGGTGTGGTGCTGCTCGGCATCGGCATCGTCGGCACCGTGCTCGGCCGGAGCTCGGCGAACGCGGGTGGGCAGTACGCGATCTACGTCGGTCCGATGGTGGCCGGTGTGATCCTGACGTGGCGCGGATTCGCGCGGTGGTAGCTGCGCTCCTCGCGCTGCTCGTCGTCGCACTTCCGAGCACCAAGGCGACGTTCTCCGTCGAGGCTTCGTGGAAGGCGACGAGCGTGCCGAGCATCGTGGCTGCCTATCGCGGCCCCAAGGGCGAGACCCTCGCGGTGACCAGGGCGCAGGTGCCCAATGCAGATGCGTGGCGGGAGAAGACGCGCGCCGGGTATGTCGAAGCCGTGGAGCGCGGCGCGCTCGCGGCGCTCCGGGGCGGCAAGCGCATCTCGCACAAGGTCGGCGCGGCCAACGGGGTGCCCGTGCTCGACATCGAGGTCAAGCGCGACGACGGCGTCGTGGTCGTCCTCCGCTACCTGCTGTTCCGGACGTACGCGCTCGCGCTCGCGATCGAGGTTCCGCGTGGCGGCTCGCCCGAGGAGGCACGGACGATCGCCGCTTCCTTCGCCCCGTCGGCTTCGTGAACGTCGACGCGTGCGGGTGCACGCTCAGCGCTCGAGGCGGAGGACGACTTCCACGTGCGAAGTCTGGGGCATCAGATCGATCGGCCACGCATCGGTCGCACGGTACCCAGCCTCCAGCAGCTTCGTCGCGTCGCGCGCGAGGGTGGCCGGATCGCACGAGACGTAGACGATGATGCGAGGTCCGAACCTCACGATCGAGGCGATCGCATCCGCCGCCCCCGCGCGCGGAGGGTCGAGCACGACGGCAGCGTACGGACCGTCGAGCTTCGACAGCACGTCGGTGACCTCGCCGGCCAGATAGTCGGGCGTCGGTGGCTTCGCAGGCTGGAGCGCGTCGGTCGCCGTCACCGACCAGCCGTCGGCGAGCAGGCCGCGGGTCAGGTTACCGGCGCCCGCGTAGAGCTCCAGCAGCCGGCCCGGGCCGGGGCCGACGGCGGCTCGCACGCGCGTGATCAGCTCGGCATTACCGGAGGCGCTCGCCTGGGCGAAGTCCCATGGGCTGCCGAACAGGCCCGGCTCGACCTCGACCACGGGATCACCGACGCTGACGCCGCCGCTGACCACACCGCGCACGGCGTCCGCCTCGACGATCGCGAGCGCGAGCCGCCACGGCCGGGTCGTCCCGATCGCGAGGTCACCGGCGTGGCCGACGAGGAGCGCCAGCTCGCCCGAGGGTGGCGTCAGCCCCACGACCTTGCGATACGCCGTGTCGAGCCGGGGCTCGAGCTGGGGGCAGGTCGCGATCGGCACGAGCTGGTGCGAGCCGAGGCGATACAGGCCCACCGTGTCGCCGCCGACGTGGAACCGTGCCCGGCGACGCCAACCAAGCGGGGGCGCCGGGTCAGCGATCGGATGCACCGCGAGGCCCTCGAGCTTGCGCAGGGCGCCGGCGACGATCGCCTGCTTCGCGGCGAGCTGCCCGGACCGCGAGACGTGCATCCAGTCGCAGCCTCCGCAGCCCTCCGTGAAGTGAGGGCACGTTGGCTCGACCCGCGATGGCGATGGTCTCAGCACCTCGACGAGCTCTGCACGGGCGAACGTCTTCGTCTGCTTGATGATCCGGGCACGCACGCGATCCCCCGGCGCGGCGCGCGGCACGAAGGTGACGCGGCCGCTCGCGTCGCGGCCCACGCCGTCGCCACCTGCGGCGAGCGAGTCGATCTCGAGCTCGAGGATCATGGTCATCGGTAGGGGCTCGCGGGACTGCCCGGGCGAACAGGTGTACCGCGCGGGACCTCGAGCACGCGATCGGCACGCCCGTCCCTCACCGCGATCTCCACGGTCTTCGCGGAGCCGATGTATGCGAGGAGCTCGCCGCTCGACACATCCTCGTACGTGCCGACGAGCGAGAGGGTGCGGCCGGCGATGGTGATGGCGCCGCCGGCCTCGCTGCGCGGCAGATCGGTGATGAGGTTCCCGAACCGGTCGACGTGGATCACCCTGCCCTCGCGCTCGGGTCGCGGCCCCCACGGCAGCTCCCCGATGACCTGCGACGTCGCGCCCCAGCTCGCGGGATCTTCTCCACGCGACAGCGACGCGGCGATCGGCGCGAACACGTCGCGGCCATGGAACGTGCGGCTCGCGTTCGACAGCAGA
Organism: Myxococcales bacterium; assembly: GCA_043759315.1. Classification (GTDB taxonomy): domain Bacteria; phylum Myxococcota_A; class Polyangia; order Haliangiales; family Haliangiaceae; genus JABFXX01. The sequence continues at coordinate 6,111 of JAYVLW010000361.1, read as the reverse complement.
AGCGGCGACTCGATCACCCACGCGTTCGAGCGCCGGTCGGCGACATACGCGAACACCCCGTTATCCGGCCCCACGTACCACTGGCCCGCTGCGCTGACGATCACGCCGCGCCGCGGCCCGCCCACCCCCGGATCGACGACGACGATGTGGATCGTCCCGTAGGGAAACTCGTTCGCCGAGGTGCCGAGCACCCACGCGGCGTGCGCGATGTCGCCCGGCGGGATGTCGTGGGCGATGTCGATCAGCACCGGATCGTGGGCGCGCCGGGCGAGCACGCCCTTGACCGCGCCGACGTATCCGTCCCGCGTGCCGAAATCGGTGGTCAGCGTGATGATCGCCATCGCTTCCAGCGGTAAGCATACATCGATGAACAAGGTCTACCCCGACGCGCGGGCCGCCCTGCACGACGTGGCCGACGATGCGACCATCCTGGCGGGCGGCTTCGGCCTGTCCGGAAACCCGGAGAACTGCATCGCCGAGCTCGCCCGGAAGCTGGTCAAGAACCTGACCATCGTCTCCAACAACTGCGGCACCACCGACAAGGGCCTCGGAGTCCTGCTCGCCCAGGGCCAGGTCAAGAAGATGGTCAGCTCCTACGTCGGCGAGAACAAGGTGTTCGAGAAGCTGTTCCTCTCCGGCGAGCTCGAGGTGGAGCTGTGCCCGCAGGGGACGCTCGCCGAGCGGCTCCGCGCCGGCGGGGCCGGCATCGAGGGCTTCTACACGCCGACCGGCTTCGGCACCAAGGTCGCCGAGGGCAAGGAGACCCGCGAGATCGGCGGTAAGCAGTGCGTCCTCGAGCACGCGATCCGCGGCGACTTCGCGATCGTGAAGGCGTGGAGGGGCGACCGCTGGGGCAACCTCCTGTTCCGGAAGACGTCGCGCAACTTCAACCCGCTGTGCGCGCAAGCCGGCAAGATCACGATCGTCGAGGTCGAGGAGCTCGTGGAGGTCGGCTCGATCGACCCCGATCAGGTCCACCTGCCGTCGATCTACGTGCACCGGATCTTCCAGGGCACGCACTACGAGAAGCCGATCGAACAGCGCACCACCCGGAAGAGGAGCTAGACGCCATGGCACTCGATCGAGACCAGATGGCCCGCCGCGTCGCCGCGGAGCTGCGGGACGGCTTCTACGTCAACCTCGGCATCGGCATGCCAACGCTCGTCGCGAACTTCATCCCGGCCGGCATGGACGTGGTGCTGCAGAGCGAGAACGGCCTGCTCGGCATCGGCCCGTTCCCCTACGAGGGCGACGAGGATCCGGACCTCATCAACGCGGGCAAGCAGACGGTGACCACGATCGCCGGCTCGGCGTTCTTCGACTCGGCCCAGTCGTTCGCGATGATCCGCGGCGGCAAGGTCGACGTCAGCGTGCTCGGCGCGATGGAGGTCTCCGCGAACGGCGACCTCGCGAACTGGATGATCCCCGGCAAGATGATCAAGGGCATGGGCGGCGCGATGGACCTCGTCGCCGGTAGCCGCCGCGTCATCGTGATGATGGATCACCGCAGCAAGGACGGCGCCTCGAAGATACTGCCGGAGTGTTCGCTACCGCTCACCGGCGTTCGCTGCGTCCAGATGATCGTCACCGACCTGGCCGTCATCGAGGTCACGCCGGACGGCCTGCTGCTGCGGGAGCGCGCACCGGGAGTGACGACGGCCGACGTGGTGAAGGCGACCGCGGCGACGCTCCAGGTCCCCGCGAACGTCCCCGAGATCCAGATCTAGCGACCGTCTACTTGCAGACGGGACGCACGTCGGTCGGATCGTACTGCGACGGCTGCTGACACGCGGGCTTCGGCGGCGCGGTCGTGGTGCCGGGATTCTTCGACGTATTCGACGTATTCGTCGTCGTGTTGCTCGGGTTCTTCTTCACCTCGGGGTTCTTCTTCACCTCGGGGTTCTTCTTCTTCACCTCGGGGGTCTTCTTCACCTCGGGGAGCTTGCTGTCTTCCTTGATCAGCGACACCGAATCGGCGTAGTTCTCGCTGAGGTCGATCTCCTTCGTCGCGTCGATGAACTTCGACTTGTGCACGGTGATCGTCGTCATGCCCGTACCGCGCGGGAGCTTGATGTTGAGCGGCGTGACGCCGATGACCTTGCCCGCAAGGATGACGTCAGCGCCCATGGGCTCTGACTTGACGATGAGCTTGATCGAGCTATCGACGACGGGCGCGGTGGCGGAGCCGCTCGCGGTCGGTGTGACGGCCTTGTCAGGGGGCTGGTCAGGAGTCTTGGTCGGGGTCTTGCCGGGATCCGGCTCCGGCACGACCTGTTTCGGCTCCTCTGCGGAACCGAGGCCCATGTTGACGGTCGGCTCGACCTTCGGATCCTCGTCCTCGCCCCCGCCCATGGTCATCGCGAGCAGGATGATGAAGCCGACGGCGGCGATGCCGAGCCCGATGAACAGGGGCCGGCGATTCGGCTTGAGCTGCAGATCCGCGCCGTCGTCGACGTAGCCCGGCGTCACCTCGTAGCGCGGGTACGAGACATCTCCGCGCGTGGTGCCGGGCGCCTGGGCGTAGCCGTGCCGCGTGCTGACGATCGGGGCGTGCATGGGGCCGGAGTGCGAGCCGGATCCTGGCGTAGCCGAGAACTGGCCGGCGGGTGGAGCGAGCTGCACGGGGATCGGCTGCGAGCCCATCGGGGTCTGCGCCGGATGGCCCATCGGCGGCGTGGCCGGCCCGATCGGGGTCGCTGCCGTCGGAGGCAACCCGGGCAACGGCAACGGCTGCGACTCGCGCGCCGCTGGCTGCTGCGCAACCGGCAGCTGCGGATTCGACACGCGTCCAGGCTTGGCGCCCAGGCCTTCGGGCGGGATGGTCGCCGTCGAGGCATACGCCGGCTGCATGGTCGGATATGACTTCGCATTCCACTCGGCCGCGCTCGGCTCGTGAGCCTCCTCGCCGCCCTCGCCGCGCGGGAGATCGAGGAGCGTGCGGGCCTGCTGGAGGTGCGCGGCCGGCGGCTGCTCGGCAGCGAGCCCCGACTGCGGGCGAGCCTGCTCGCCACCGGTGCCGGTGCCGTTCGTGTTGGAGATCGTGGTCTCCTTCGGCATCACCGGCTGGCTCGCCCGGCCCGACTGGTTGAGCCACGGCTCCTGCGCATCGCCGAACATGTCGCGCATGAAGCGACCGAGCGAGCTCGTCGACAGCGACATCCGCGAGGTCGTCGCGAAGCTCTCGATCGCCTCGTTCAGAGCACCCGCGCTCTGGTAGCGCTGCGCCGCATCGACCGCGAGCGCCTTCATGACGATCGCCTCGAGCGCCGGCGGGTAGCCCTGGATCAGCCGCGTCGGCCGGACGACGTCTCCGGTGACGATGCGGTGCATCGTGTCGAAGTCGGAGTCTGCGCGGAAGCAGCGGTGTTGCGTGGTGATCTCGTAGAGGATGATGCCGAGCGAGAACACGTCACTGCGGCGATCGACGTCGCGGCCACGGCATTGCTCCGGCGCCATGTACGCGAACTTGCCCTTGATGATTCCCGACTGCGTCTCGATCGCGCGCGCCGTCGCCTTCGCGATGCCGAAGTCGAGCAGCTTCACCGAGCCGTCGTAGCCAATCATGATGTTCGACGGCGACACGTCGCGGTGCACGATCCCGAGCGGAACACCGTCCGGTCCACGCCGCTCGTGCGCGTGGTTGAGACCCGCGGCCGCACCCGACACCGTGGTCAGCGCGAGCTCGAGCGGCACGCGGGTGCCCTGGCTGCCCGCCTTCGCGAGCAACGCGCGCAGGTCCTGCCCGTGCACGTACTCCATCGCGAGGTAGTGGATGCCCGCGTCCTCCCCGACCTCGAACACCTGCGCGACGTTCTGGTGGTTCAGCGCGGCCGCGAGGCGCGCCTCGTCGAGGAACATCTGGACGGCCGTGTGGTCGTTCGCCCGCTCCGGCGTGATCAGCTTGAGGACCACATGGCGCTCGAAGCTTCCGATCCCAGTCGTCCGGCCGATATAGATCCGCGCCATCCCGCCGACAGCGAGTGGCATCATGATCTCGTACTTGCCGAGACGAGTGGGTAGCCCCCCAGCCGTGGCTACTGCGGACACAAATCCGATCGTTTCACTCGGGGGTATCGCTGTCAAGCAAAGGCCGCGGAACCCCAAAGGGAAATGGCCGATGTAGGTGCGGGTCTCAGCTCGATTTTCCAGCGAGGGTCATGTGGGATACGCGAAACGTCGGGGCGGCCGTGGAGCTCCGCAGCTCGAGGTCATCGGCGACTGCATCGATTCGCTTCAGGATCTCGTCGAAGTTGGCCGCGATGGTGATCTCGCTGACCGGGAACGTCAGCTCCCCGTTCTCGATCCAGAACCCCTGCGCGCCCCGCGAGAAGTCGCCGGTGACGGGGTTGAAGCCGAAGCCCATGAGGGACGTCACGTATAGACCGCGCTTCGTGCTCCGGATCAGATCCTCCCGCTTCATGGTGCCGGCCTGCATCACAAGATTCGACGTGGTCGGGCCCGGGTTGCCGCCGACCCCGCGCCCGGCCGATCCAGTCGACTGCCGGCCGAGCTTCCGCGCGCTGTACACGTCGCACAGCACCGAGCTCAGGATGCCCTTGTCGACCACGCTGTTCTTCCGGGTCGGCAGGCCGTCGCCATCGAATGGCTTCGAGCCGGGGGCCCGGGGGATCAGCGGATCATCGACGATGGTGACCAGCGGCGACGCGATCAGCTCGCCCTCCTTGCCGACCAGGTAGCTCGACTTGCGCCAGAACGCCGAGCCGTTCGCGACGCCGAAGATCGTGCCGACGATGCCGCGCGCGACCTCGGGGTCGAACACGATCGCGCACTCCTGCGTCTCGACCTTCTTCGAGCCGATCGTCGCGCACGTGCGCCGCGCGGCCTCGATGCCGACGGCGTCCGCGGCCTCGAGCTCCGAGAGGAACCGCGAGGCGGTCCACCAGTAGCCGTTGCGCTTCTTCGGGTTGCCGGGATCGGTCATGTCGTCGCACAGCGGCTCCACGACGAGCGACGCGTAGCTCCCGCGGTAGCCGCCCACGAACCCGCCGCTCGTCGCGAACGCGGTGGCTCCGAGCACGCGGCTCCACGTGGCACCCTCCGAGTTCGTGACGCGCGCGTCCGACTTGCGCGCCGCGGCCTCGCCGGCGATCGCCTGCTTGAGCGCCCAGGCCGCATCGACCTCGGCGACCTTCGGGTCGTAGAGATCGAGCTCGGGATACGTCTTCGCCAGCAGCGACGGATCCGGCGGTGCCGAGAACTCGTCGCGCTCGGCGAAGTCCGCGAGGGTCACGGTCTCCGCGCACAGCGCCTCGAGCGCCTCGCGCCGCAGGTCGCTCGTGTAGGTGACCGCGCGCTTGCCGCCCTTCAGCACGCGCAGGCCGAGCGCGCGCGAGCCGGCTTCCTGCACGAGCTCGGGCTCGCCGAGGCGGATCTTCGCCGTCAGCTCGCTGCCGTCGCGCACCAGGACCTCGGCGTCGTCGGCGCCGGCCTTCTTCGCGAGCTCCACCGCGAGCTGCGCGACATCGCACAGCTCCTTGACCGTCTGCTCCGTGACTTGCACTCCACTCATGCCTGCGTGCCTCCGACCGTGATCGACGCGATGCGCACCGTCGGGGTGCCGACGTTGACCGGCACGGACTGACCGTCCTTGCCGCATGTCCAGATCCCATCGGAGAGCTCGAAGTCCGAGCCGAGCATGTCGACGCGGCGGAGGACCTCGGGACCGTTGCCGATCAGGTTCACGCCCTTGAGCGGCGCTGTCAGCTTGCCATCCTCGATCAAGTAACTCTCGGTCAACGAGAACAGGAAGTCGCCGTTCGAGATGTTCACCTGCCCACCCGAGAACCGCTTCGCGTAGATGCCCTTCTTGACGCTCTTGATGATGTCGTCGGGGTTGTCCTTGCCGCCGAGCAGCGAGGTGTTCGTCATCCGCGGCAGCGGCATCGAGCGGAACGATTCGCGGCGGCCGTTGCCGGTGGGCTTGATGCCGTAGTGCTTCGCGCTCAGCCGGTCGTGCATGTAGCCGACGAGGATGCCGTTCTCGATCAGCACGTTACGCTGACCGGCATAGCCCTCGTCGTCGACGTTCACCGCGCCGCGCGAGTTGGTGATCGTCGCGTCGTCGACCACCGTGCACAGCGGCGAGGCAAC
>JAYVLW010000360.1:0-4814 GCA_043759315.1 Myxococcales bacterium | reverse complement strand
GCGCAGGCCCAGGGCAGCGCGAGCGTTGGTAGCCTCCGCGGACAGATCCGCGACAAGGCGACCGGCGAAGCAGCGGTCGGCGCGACGGTCGTCGCGACGTCTGCGTCGCTGCAGGGCGAGCAGGTCGTCATCACGGAGGATGGCGGTCAGTACTTCATCACGTCGTTGCCGCCGGGCATCTACGTCCTCACGGTCTACTACAACGACTCCACGTTCTCGCGTGGCAACGTGCTGATCCAGGTCGGCAAGGAAGCCGTCGTCAACGTGACGGTCGACTCGCAGGCCGGAACCGGAAAGCCCAAGGGCGAGGTCATCGAGATCAAGGGTACCGCCCCGATCGTCGATCAGGGCTCGACCAAGACGGGTCTGACGATCGGCGACGACTACACCCGCAACATCCCGACGTCGCGGACGTTCGGTGGTGTCGTCGGTCAGGCGGCCGGTGCGCAGACGGATACGTACGGAATCTCGTTCGCGGGCGCGACCTCCGGCGAGAACACGTACATCGTCGAGGGCATCAACACGACCGACACCGGCTTCGGCGGGATCGCGTCGAACCTCCCGAACGAGTTCATCAACGAGACCGAGGTCATCACCGGCGGCTACAACGCCGAGTATGGCCGCGCGACGGGCGGCATCGTCAACGTCGTGACGAAGTCGGGCTCGAACGAGTTCCGCGGCTCGGTGTTCGGCTACGTCCAGCCGGGTGCCCTGATCTCGAGCGCGAAGACGATCCAGCGCGAAGGTGGATCGATCGATAGCAAGAGTGATCTCGACTACCGCTATGACCTCGGGGCCGAGGTCGGTGGTCCGATCATCAAGGACAAGCTGTGGTTCCACGTCGGATTCAACCCGTCGATCTCCCACAGCACCGTGAAGCGCCTCGTGCGAACCCAGGTCGACGAGAACGCCGACGGCCAGCCGGACATCGACCCGGACACCGGGTTCACGGTCCACAAGGAGATCGCGTCCAGCGACATTCCGGTCGACTTCAAGACCTACTTCTTCACCGGCAAGATCAACGGCGCGGTCAATCAGGACAACCAGTTCCAGATCTCCGTGTTCGGTAACCCGCGCAACGCCCAGGACATCTTCGGGCTGACCCGCAACCCGACGCAGACGCGCTGGAAGTACGACGACGGCGCGTACGACGTCGCGGGCAAGTGGACGTCGAAGTTCAACAAGGGCGCGACCCAGATCGACGCGGTGCTCGGCTACCACCGTGGCTTCAGCACCGAGAAGCCGTTCAACGCGTCGCAGAACGTCCCGACGGTGTTCTACAACTTCGAGCGCTCGCTCAACGACTTCGCAGATCTCGAGGGCTCGCAGATCTCGGCGTGCGACGACACCAGCCCCAACGATCCGTATCCGATGATCCGGAACTGCCCGGTGACCGCGTACACCGAGCAGGGGCTCTCCCTGCTCCAGACGAAGGTCAACGACCGCAAGTCGGTGGCGTTGTCGCTCACGCACCGCCAGAAGCTCGGCCCGACCGGCTTCCACGTGTTCAAGGCCGGCGTCGACCTCGAGTACGCGGGCTACAACCAGGACGAGAACTACTCGGGTGGCGCGCGCTATCGCCGCTCGGCGAACACGGCCACGGGCGCCCCGGGCCGCTGGCAGATTCGCGAGTTCTACAAGTTCGCGCGGACCCTGACGGCCGACGAGGCAAAGGACCCGCAGTCGGTCACCCTTGCCCAGGGCCAGTCGCTGTGCGCGAACGACCAGGCGATCTGCGAGCGCGCGGATGTCCTGTCGGCCGACACCACGAACCGCAACATCGGCGCGTACCTGCAGGACCAGTGGCAGATCCGCCCGAACTTCACGCTGAACCTCGGTCTGCGCTGGGAGCAGCAGATCGGGTACGCCGCCGAGCAGCTCGCCGGCACGACGACGCCCGAGGGCGAGGTCGTTCCCGACGAGGCCTACAAGCTGAACAACCTGCTCGCGCCGCGCATCGGCTTCATCTACGACCCGACCAAGGAAGGTAAGTCGAAGATCTTCGGCCACTACGGTCGGTTCTACGAGAACGTTCCGATGGACCTCAACGTCCGCGCGTTCGGTGGCGAGATCACGAACTTCACCTCGATCAACCAGAACCGGTTCACCCCGGCGAGCGGTAGCTACGATCCGAACTGCGACGTCGACCACATGGCCGGCCAGACGGGCACCGCCATCACGACCAAGCTCGACGCGTGCCAGGACCGCCTGCAGCAGGCGATCCTCGGCGGTGGCATCGAGTTCGTCTCGCCCGGCATGAAGGGACAGCGCACCGACGAGATCATCCTCGGCGCCGAGTACGAGTTCATGGCGGACTTCAAGGTCGGTGCGACGTTCCAGCACCGCACCCTGCCAACGGTCATCGAGGACATCTCGGTCGACGGCGGCAACAACTACCTGATCACGAACCCGGGCCAGAACTTCGACTCCGAGGCCGACAAGCTGAAGGCGCAGGCGACCACCCTGATGGCGTCGAGCGATCCCAAGCAGGTCGCGCTCGGCGAGCTCTACCTGAGCCGCGCCACGCAGATGTACTCGGTGAAGAACCTCGAGAAGCCGGTCCGCAACTACGACGCGCTCCAGCTGACGGTGACGCAGCGCCCGACCAAGGCGTCGCTGCTCATCGCCTCGTACACCTACTCGCAGAGCAAGGGTAACTACCCCGGTCTGTTCTCCACGGAGACCGGCCAGAACGACCCCAACATCACGTCGCTCTACGACCTCCCGGACCTGATGGCGAACCGCTACGGCCCGCTCGGTCTCGACCGCCCCCACAACCTCAAGGTGGACGGCTTCTACCAGTTCGACCTGAAGAAGATGGGCGTGATCACGACCGGCGGCAGCTTCCGCGCTCAGTCGGGCATCGCGCACAACGTGCTCGGCGCCGGCGTCCACCCGGGCTACGGCTCGGGCGAGGCGTACCTCCTGGCGCGTGGTTCTGCGCCGCGCTCTCCGACGACGTCGCAGCTGGATGTTCGCGTGGCCTACGGCTACCGGATCAACAAGCACACGACGATGGAGGCCTTCGTGAACATCTTCAACATGTTCAACCAGCAGGAGCAGCTCAACGTCGACGAGAACTACACGCAGGACTTCGTCAACCCCGTCCTCGGTGGCGACGCGGGCGACCTGAACCACGTGAAGACCCTCGATGACGTGTCGGGCGGCGAGATCAACAGTTCGCCGATCAAGAACAAGAACTTCGGCCGCACGGGGTCCAGCGGCGGCGGTGCTCCGCAGCAGTCCCCGCGTGCGGTGCAGCTGGGCTTCCGCCTGACCTTCTAGGGCGACGCTCGAGACACACCCGACCTTGGGTGAAAAAGGGCCTGGGAAACCAGGCCCTTGTCGTATTCCGGGCGTCGCGATCGCCCGTAGATCGAACCACCATCATGGAGCGTTCATAGACCTCCATGGACATCCGGTTTGGCGATCACGCGTCGTTCCACAAAGCGGCCCTCGGCATGGCCTCAGGCTCGCTCCTCTTCGGCCTTGCTCTGCATCCGGTGACGGCCCTGGCGCCGATCGCGGGCGGCATTCTCGGCATCGCCGCGGGTGCTGCCTACGCGCACGGCAAGGCGAGCTGGCGGATGGCCGCGGCCGGTGCGGCGATCGTCCCCCTGTTCGTGCTGTCGCCATCGTGGCCGATGCTCGCGGGCGTTGCCTCGATGCTCGCCCTCGGGCTCTCGATCGGGGGGCCGCGCGGCATCAAGGGCGCGCTCGGCGTGGGCCTCGCCGCGATCACTGCGCTGGTCGCGATGTGGTGCGCCCTGCGCATCGATGGCGCCGCGCAGACCGAGCGGTGGCCGCTGTGGGTGAAGCACGTGACCGGTGCCGCCGCGATGGGCGTCGTCGGCGTCCTCGCGATGCTGCCGCGCCACCTCGTGCTCGCGCTCGATCCGGTGGCGGCGGCGTTGAAGAAGCTGCCGACCTCGCTCGATGCCGAGGTGCGGAACCTGTGCGACCGCTCGGTCGCGATCTGGGAGTCCACCAAGGATCGCCTCGCCGATTCGGATCCGGGCAAGAACCTCGTGCGCGATGGCGTGCTGAAGACCATCGAGGTCGCGGCGAAGAGCGCCGACGTCAAGCTGACCGGCGCGAACGACACCGAGCTCGCGGCCCGCATGGCCGAGCTCGACAAGCGCATCGCCGCGGCGACCGACGCCGAGGTCAAGGCGCAGTACACCGCGGCGCGCTCGGCGCTCGATGACCAGAGCCGCTACCGCGCGCAGATCCGTCAGGGTCGCGAGCGCGTCGTCGCTCGCATGCACAACCACGTCGCGGCGCTCGAGAAGTTCCAGCTCGCCGCGACCGGACTCGAGGCTACCCGCGTCGCGGCGAGCGGCGCGACCAAGCAGCTCGACGAGCTCTCGCAAGAGGTCGCCGCCAGCGGCGAGGCGCTCGCCGAGATGGAGCTCGGGATCGCCGCGAGCGAGCCGATGGCCAGCGAGCCCGCGGCGCCCGCGACAGCCGAGGCCTGACCTCCTCCTACCTCACCGGCACCCCATCAGCGCCCGCCTCCAACGCGGGCGCTGCGCGTTTCGGGGCGTTTGGCCCCGCGCTGAATTTCGCCGCGTGGCAGGCCGTCGGACGAGCACCCGTAACCTTCGGGGGCCCACTGGACACTTCTGGTAGGCTCGCCACTTGGTAGGAGGAAGCATGCGTCTCGCCCGGATCCTGTTCGCGCTCGGTACTCTCGTTGCGGTCCCCACGATCTCGTTCGCCGAGGACGCCGACGCCTATTACAAGCAGGGCCTCGCGTACAAGCAGCAGGGCAAGACCGAGGACGCGATCAGCGCGCTCGAGAAGGCGGTCGC
>JAYVLW010000359.1:0-6223 GCA_043759315.1 Myxococcales bacterium | reverse complement strand
CGAGCAGCAGCTTCAACGCGAGGCTGCCGCGGTGCTTCTTCACCGGGTACGCGAAGCTCCCTCGCGGCAGCTCGTCGACCGACGTGCGTGCGGGCGGCGGTGCGGTCGGCGTGCGCTTCGCCACGGGCTTCGCGGCCGGTGGCGGCTCGGTCGACGGGCGCTTGGCGGGTGGTGGCGGTGGCTCGGTGATCGAGCGCGCAGGCACCGGCTTGATCACGGGCGCGACGTCCTTCATCAGCACCGAGCGGATCTCCGCCGGGCTCGCGTCATCGGCTCCTTCGATCAGGTCGGCCGGATCGATCTTCTCGAGCGCTTCGGTCGAGCTCGTGGAGCCGATCGCCCTCATCCCGTCGACGGTCTCGGCGGCATCGAGATCCGAGGCCTCGTGCACCGTGGCGCCGTTGATGTGCGCGAGAGGAGGCTCGTGCTTCGCCGCGGCGGCCGGTGACGAATCGGACGTGCGCGCATCGGTCGCCGGCTTCGCGACGATGGGCTTCGCCGACTCGCGGCGCTCGTTGGCTTCGGCTGCCGCGGTGATCGCGGCGGCGATGGGATTCGAGGACTCTCGGCGCCCACCCGTGGGACCGGCGAGGTCGGCCGGTTTCACGGCATCGTTTCGTACCGCCGTCGGCCCTTCGGGGTCGCTGGCCGGAACGGCGGCGGCGACGCCTGGCACCACGCGCACGGTCGGTCGCGCATCGAAGTCATGGGCCGATGGCTCGGGACGGCCGTGCTGCTGAGCGACGTCGGTGGCGTCACGGCGGCCCGCGGAGGTCGTGCCCGATGTGGCGGCGATCGCCGGCGACTCGGCGCGCCTCGCTGGATCGCCGTACTTCGGCTCGAGGTTCTTGCCCAACGTGGCGACCGCAACATCGTCGGGCACGATTGCGGCGTGGCGGCCCGAGTCGCGCTTCGTCGCGGCCGCTGGCTGCTGCTCCCATTCGGTCGGCTTCGGCGGCGTGACCGAGATCGGCTTCGGAGTGAGTGCTCGCTTGCGTGCCTCGGCGCTCGCGCTCGCGTCCCTGGCGCGCTGCGCTTCGATCGCCGCCGTCTTCGCATCGAGCGGCTTCGCCGGCTCCGCGGTTCGGGCTGGCTCTGGCTTCTTCACCCGCGGATTGATGGTCACCGCTGGCATCGGCGTCGCGGGCGTCATCGTCAGGTCGCGGCGCACCGGCGGCGTGCTGGGGTTGGTGATGCGCGGCGGCGTCGACGGCGAGATGCCCCGCGCACCTGTGGGATTGGCCCGCGGCGGCGGCTTCGCGATCGATGGGATGGCCATCGGGCGCGGGAACAGCGCGGGCGGCGGCGGCGCGGCGAGCGTCACATCCGTATGGTCGTCGTCGGCGTCGGCGGTGTACGTGTCGGGGTCGGCGCCGGTCGCCGCGGGCCGCATCACGCCGAGATCCATCGGGCGCGTGCGGTCATCGCTCGGCAGGACCTCGTCCGGCGTGCTGGCCGCGAGGTCCAGCTCGAGCTTCTCGAGATCGATCGGCTTCGTCGGATCGTCGGTGGGCTGTTCGCGATGGACCACGTTCGCGCCGGTGCGCGAGCGCAAGCGGCCCGACGGGATCGCGGGGAGCCGCGTGTGGATGCCCGAACCGCCCTGCGTCTTCTCGACCGGGATCGGCTGCGGCACGCCCTCGCGCACGCCGGGCTCGGTGCGCAGGCGCGGCAGCCTGTCGACGAGGTTGCGCGGCGTGGTCTTCGGATCGAACTGCGGGAGGATCAACTTCTCCATCGCAGCAGGAATCGCGCCGGGGAGTACGAACACGAGCGTCGATCCGCACTGGGCCGCCTCCGCCGACGACAGCATCGCGGACGCGCCGGCCTCTTGGAACATCAGCCAGCGAAACAGATCGGTGAAGCCGGGCAACACCTCGCTGATCAGGGGCTTGAGTGCCTTGCTGGCCGCGTCGCTCTCCGCGCCGGCCAGCACGAGCACCACGTCGACCTCGGGGTTCGCGATCAGCGAGGTCAGGCGTTCGCGGATCGCGGCTTCCGAGTCCGCGATGATCTCGTCGGTCAGGATGCTGTGGCCCGCGGCCTTCGCCCGCGCGGTGGCGGCATCGATCTCGTCCGGGACGGACGCCGCCGTGGTCCTCGCCACGGCGAGGAGGGCGAACTGAACCGACACGGACTCCACGTGCCCCATGCTAGCGCAGTGCGGCACCCAGGGGACGCCACGGCGCGGCTGGCTGGTAGTTGCTCACCAAACCTGGCGGCCGTCCCACACGGGGGAGCGTGTCATCTACGTAGATCGACCCAGTTCCTGGGGGCGGCGCCGAGGTTGCTGCCCGAGGAGCCACGTTGCTCGGCGCACCTGGACCCCGGAGGTCAGGTCAGGCGAGCGCTTCGAGCAGCGCTGCGAACTTGAACGGCTTGCGGAGCACGCGCGTCGGCGGCGAGACGTGGGCGTTCGAACCGGTGACCACGACGACCTTCGTGTTCGCGAACCGCGGATGCCCGCGCAACGCGCCGAGGACCTCCCAGCCGTTGCCATCGTCCATGTGGAGATCGAGCAGCACGATCTCCGGTGTGTCGCGGTCGAGGAACGCGAGGGCCTCCGCGCCGCCCCCGACGGCCACCACCTCGTAGCCTCGTCGCTCCATCGCATCCTGCGTTGCCGCGCGGACATCGTCGTCGTCGTCGACAATCAGCACTCGTCCTCGGGGCACGACATGACCGTAGGCGGCCGGGGACGAATGGTCCATCGCTAAACCGTGAGGCTACGATGAATCACGGTGAGTCGCTCCGCACGCGTGTCACAGGAGCACGGTGGTCACTGCGCGCACGGCGACACGCCGACCGCATCGATCTCGTTCCAGCCGGCAACCTGCCGGGACGCGACGCGCACGTACACCGCGACGATCGGCTCCGCTGTGCATCCAACGTCGACGTGGAGCTTGTTGACCGCGCCGTTGGCGTGCGGGGAGGCCTGGTAAGCGGTGAGATGCTCCCCGCTCGCCGTGATCATCTCGACCGCGCTGATCGCGCCAGGGTTGTAGGTCTCGAACACGTCGATCGCGGAGATCCGCGTGGGTTGCGCGTAACCCACCTCGAGCCACTCGTCTCGGTCATCGGCGCCGAGCGAGGCCCAGGCATTCGCGTTATCGCCGTGGGTGGGGAACACGTCGGGAGCGCCGAGGACGCGATCCGCTGCCCACGAGGTGGTGGTGTACTGGCTGGAGAAGCCGCGAACCGTGGACGCCCACTGGATCGCGGGAGCCGGAACGACGACCGGCGAGGTCCACGCGGTGTCGATCGCCGCGACCTGCTGCTGGTACTCGGCCTGCGTGATCCGCCCGTGCTCGACATCCGAGCACGCGAGCGAGCGACGCGCGACGAGGGCACGATCGCGCTGCGACAGCGACGGCATATCGAACGTCACGGCGCACGGGTCGATGGTCGCCGCGCGCGGCGTATGCGTCGCGAGGGCGGCGCTCGAGACGGTGATGGCGACGAGTGACGCCGCGAGACCTCCGATCACGAGGGTCTTGCCGAGGACAGGGGTCGGGGACGTCGAGGGAACGAGCATGGTGGGTTGGAACGCTCGAGCCGGCGGAAAGTTTGCTCCTACCTCTGCACACATCCGCGGCCGCGCTACCGTGCGCGCCATGACTCCCGAGGAGTGGCGGGCAGGTGGCAGCTATTTCGACTGGCGCGGTCACCGGATGTTCTGCCGCGTCGAGGGGCAGGGCGACCCGCTGCTGGTCATCCATGGCTTCCCGACCGCGTCCTGGGACTGGTGGAAGCTGTGGCCCGCGCTGACCAGGACGTACCGCTGCCACGCCGTCGACATGCTCGGCTATGGCTACTCCGCGAAGCCCCGCGACGCCGCGTACTCGATCCTGCGCCAGGCGGACCTCCAGGAGGCGTTGCTCGCGCGCGAAGGCGTCACGACCTATCGCATGCTCGCCCACGACTACGGGCTCAGCGTCGCGCAGGAGCTGCTCGCGCGGAAGGGCGCGGTCCGCGGCGCGTGCCTGCTCAACGGCGGCATGTTCCCGGAGGCGCATCGGCCGGTGCTCACGCAGAAGCTGCTCGCATCGCCGCTCGGAGCGCTGATCGCGCGGCTGTCATCGTACCGCACGTTCGCGCGCACGATGCGGCGGATCTGGGGCGAGGCGCCGCTTCCCGAGGAGGAGATCCGCGGCATGTGGCAGCTCGTCACCGAGGCCGAGGGCATGCGCGTGATGCCCGAGCTGATCGGGTACATCGAGGAGCGCAAGAAGTATCGCGACCGGTGGGTCGGCGCGCTGACCTCCGCGACCGTGCCGCTGCGCTTCATCTGCGGACTTCGCGATCCGATCTCGGGCGCTCACATGGCCGCCCGCTATCGCGAGCTCGTGCCGAACCCGGATGTCGTCGAGCTGCCGACGGTCGGCCACTATCCGCAGGTCGAGGCGCCGGCGACGGTCGAGGCCGCGGTGCTGGCGTTCTTCGCGCGCTGCTGAGGTGCCTCCGCTAGTAGCGGTACAGCGAGACGGTCGCGCCGGTGCGGCCGATCTTGTCGAGCGTCGCGACGTCGGCGATGCCGTTGCCATCGAAGTCACCCACCGTCATCGCCTGCGCGTGGACATCGAGCAGGTGCTCGGAGCTCAGCGAGCCATCGGCCGCCACGAGGATGCGGCGGACCGAGGCGCCATCGGCGGCGAGAAACACGGGCTCGTCGATGCCGTCGGCATCCGTGTCACCGGTGGAGATGGCGAGCGCGGCCTCGTCGAGGAAGCTGACGGTGCCGGTGCGGCTGCTCGCGACGAAGATGCGCGCGGCGGTGCCGATCGCATCGGGGAGGCCGTCGCCATCGACGTCGGCGATGGTCAGGCTGCGTGCGCCGGCGGCGTCGGAGGCGAGGGCGGTGGCGGTGAACGCGAACGGGTCGGTGCTGCTCGCACGCGCGACGCCGATCTCCACGGTCTGGCTGCCGAGCGGTTGCGCGAGGTAGAACAGCTCGTTCTTCGTCGACGCGGCGACGTTCTTGAACGCCTTCCCGCTGACCAGGGTGCGCTCGTCGGTGGGAGTGATCTGCGGCGCAGGGATGGTGCTCGGGACGGTCGCGACGCGGAGAGAATCGCCGCCCGCCACGATCATCTCGGACTTGGTGTCCCGATCGAGATCCGCGACGGTGAGGTCGTCGAAGTCCTGCGTGTAGTTGACGCGCATGGCGTGCGCCATCGTGTAGCCGAACCACGCGACGTACGACGGGGCGGTATCGACGAGGCCGATGGTCTCGACGCCATACAGGCCATCGAGCTGCGCGATCCGGGTCGCGCGGTACTTCGCCCCGAACGCGGTGTGCGAGGTCACAGACGCGAGCTTGTTCTCGTACCACTGGACATTGTCGACCATCGACGCGTCGGTGCACGCGCTGGTCAACACCAGCGCGAGCGGTCCGTTCGGGAGCGTGGGACCGCGGTCCATGGTGCGGATGCAGTCACGGGTATAGAGGTCGGCCGTGGGCTCGTCTCCCGACGAGAGCCCGCAGCCGGTGACCAGGATGAGCGTGTAAGCGAAGCGCATGGTCGCCGTCCAGAGCACGAGGCGTGCCGGCGCCCGCGTCGCGATCCGGCGCTGTCATCGATGCATCGCTGGCCGTGGGTATGACAGCGGCGTCGCCCCCGTGTGTGGAAACTTGCCGATCAGCGCGGCTGGAACACGAACGGGTAGCTCACCGCGATCGAGCCCTTCGACCGGGGCGCCGGCGGAAACGTGAGCTTCGAGATCACGCGCGCGACGCAGGCGTCCACGCCAGGCAGCCCTTCGGCGGTACTCTGCGTGACCGCGCCGGTCTGACCGATCGTGAACTTCGCGACGACCCGGCCCTCGAGCTTCGGATCGCTCTCGAGGGCCTTCTCGTAACACGCGCGAAACTCCCGCATGTGCGCGCGGATCTCGCGGCGGATCGGCGAGAGGTCCGGGTAGGCCCCGGCGGAGGCTGCGAGAGCGCAGAGGATCGCGACGGAGAGGAGCCTCATGGGCGCTTCGACACCGGGCGCGCGTCGCGGTTCCTAGTCTTGCTCGGAGGGGTCCCATCCGGTGGCGAGGTTCTCCTCGAGCGCGTCGAGCCGAGCGAGCTGGTCGACGGAAAGCGTGAAATCCCAGATGCTTCCATTCTCGGCGATGCGGGCCTCGCGCACCGACTTCGGCAGGACCACGAAGCCGTGCTGCACGCCCCATTTCAGCAGGACCTGCGCGGGAGTCTTTCCCAGCTCGCCGGCGATCG
>JAYVLW010000358.1:0-4588 GCA_043759315.1 Myxococcales bacterium | reverse complement strand
CCTTCGGTCGACAGGTCCATCCCCGTATCGAACGCGTCGTACAGCGACGCGATCACGGCCTGCTCGAGCTCGGCGCCGGAGTAGTCGGTGGTCGCGTCGACCAGCTTCTCCATGTCGAACTGGCCCGGGTCCCGCTTCTTCTTGCGGATGTGGATGTCGATGATCGAGCGGCGGTCCTCGCGATCCGGGAGGTCGCAGAAGAAGATCTCGTCGAACCGGCCCTTGCGAAGCAGCTCGGGCGGGAGCTGGTGGACGTTGTTCGCCGTGGCGATCACGAACACCGGTGAGGTCTTCTCCTGGAGCCACGTGATGAACGAGGCGAACACGCGCGACGTGGTGCCGCCGTCGGTCTGGCCCGACGAGCCGGTGCCGGAGAACCCCTTCTCGAGCTCGTCGATCCACAGGATCGCGGGCGCGATCGCCTCCGAGGTCTTGATCACCGATCGCATGTTCTCCTCCGACGAGCCGACGAGGCCGCCGAAGATCTTGCCGACGTCGAGGCGGAGCAGCGGCATCTGCCACAGCGCACCGACGGCCTTCGCGGTCAGCGACTTGCCCGTGCCGGGCACGCCGATCAGGAGGATGCCCTTCGGCAGGGGTAGGCCGAAGTCACGCGCGCGCGAGCTGAACGCGCTGCGCCGCTTGACCAGCCAGTCCTTGAGGATGTCCATGCCGCCGACGTCGGAGAACTCCTCGCGGTGCTCGTAGTACTCGAGCAGACCGCTCTTGCGGATGATCTGCTTCTTCTCCTCGAGGATGGTCTCGAGGTCGAACGTGTGCGTGCGCACGGCGCTCTTCGAGAACACGTTCTCGGCCTCCACGAGGGTCAGCCCGAGCGCGCCTTCGACGACGCGCTCGATGAATGTTGGATCGCTCTCGATCACCTGCTGCGTCGTCGCCGGGAGCGCCGGCAGCACCTTGCGCGCGGCCTGCTCGATCTCGGCGCGCGTCGGCAGCTCCCAGTCGAGCACCGCCGAGATGCTCTTCTCGAGCTCGGGCGGGATCTTCGTCACGGGCGATAGCACGAGCAGCGTCTTCTTCGTCTTGCGCAGCTCCGTCGCCGCGTCGCGCAGGCGGCGCACGACCGCCGGCTCCTTGAGGAACGGATGGAAGTCGCGCAGCACGAACAGCGCCTTGCCCTCCGCGCGGATCACGTGATCGATCGCCTTCATCGGATCCTTGACGTCGCGCGTCCCTTGGCCGTTCGCGATCGTCTTGAAGCCCTCGGTGATCGACCACACCTCGAGACGCATTTCGCGCTCGACGCACAGCTTGCGCAGCGCATCCTCGACGCGCGTCTCCTCGGGCGAGCTGATCCAGATCAGCGAGTACCGCGCCCGGATCAGGTCCTCGATCTCGCCCTTGCTGCTTCGCTTGTTCTCGATGGTCATTTCGCCTCGGCTATCTCCCGCAACCCGCGCAGCGCGCCCTTCGCGGTCTCGGCGCTGTCCACGAGTGCCTCGACGGCATCGGTGACCGCCTGCAGCGTCTGGGCATCGGCCTTGAGGTTGGGCAGCTCGCCCTTCACCAGGACCATGTTGTTGCGCATCTCGGACAGGATATCGTTGATCGACTCGTAGACCTCGCCCGCCTTGCTCGCGAGTGCGCCCGGCGGCATCGTCGAGCCAGCGGCATCGATCACTGCCTCGGCGTGCGCATCGACCGCGGCCTTCGCGCGTGCCGCCTCGGCGCGGGCCTTTGCGGCATCGGTCTTGGCGGCATCGACCTCGGCCTGCAGCGCCTTCTGGGAGCGCTCCGCGGCCGCGGCGTTCTCGTTCGCTTCCTTGAGCTTCCGCTCGAACTGCTCGCGCTCGAGCT
This sequence comes from Myxococcales bacterium, assembly GCA_043759315.1. Taxonomy (GTDB): domain Bacteria; phylum Myxococcota_A; class Polyangia; order Haliangiales; family Haliangiaceae; genus JABFXX01. Next base: position 2,770 of record JAYVLW010000358.1, on the reverse strand, counting down.
GGACGTCCTTCGGATCGATGCCCGTCGATGCGCCCTGGACCTTCTCGAGATCCGCGACCTTGCGCCGCAGCTTGTCGAGCTCGCGGCGCGCGTCGTCGCCCGCGGTGCCCGCGGTATCGCGTGCCTTGCCCGCATGGAGCGCTTCCTCCGCCGCCTTGTGTCGCGCGACTTCGGCCTTCGCGAGCGCGTCCTGTGCGACGTTGCGTGCGCTCTCCGCGGCGAGCTTGCCGTGCACGGCCTCCTGCAGCTCGACCTCCACCTGCGCGAGCCGGCCCTCGAGCTTCTGACGATCACGCTCGGTCTGCTCGTACTGCTCGCCCAGACGCTCGCGATCGGCCTCGACCTTCTTGAGGTCGACGCGGAGATCCTTCATGTCGCCGGTGAGCTTCATCATGTGGTCGGGGTGACCACCGCCGCGGCCGCCCTCGGTCTGCGCCTCGACGAGCAGCCGACCCATGCGCCGGTTCTCTTCCTCGATCGCGGTGATCTGCGCGGCGGTGCGCGAGGCGGTGGTGGCGAACTCGTCTCGCTCCGCCTTCAGCTTGCCCATCGCCTTCAGGTTCTTCTCCTTGTCGGCGCGCAGCTCCTTGATCACCTCTTCCTGGGTGATCAGACCGATCCGCCGCTCCTCGAGCATGCGCTCCTGCTCGTTGATCACCTCGCGAAGGTGCTCGATCTCGGTGAGCTGCTCGTTGAGCTTCTTCCAGCCTTCGTCCTTGGTCCGCGACAGCTCCATGAGCTGACGGTTCAGGTCCTCCATGTCTTCGCGGATCTTGCCGGTGTCCTCGACGGCGCGCGCCGCCTGGCGCTCGCGAGCGGCCATCTGCTCCGCCATCTCGCCCATCTCGTTGCGCTGGCGCGTCAGCTCGCTCCGCGTCTGCGTGAGCTCGTCGCGCAGCTCGTCGGCCACGCGGTCGTGCGCTGCGACCTGATCCTCGCGATCCTTGATCTGCGCTCGCAGCTCCTCGACCCGATCGCGCAGCGTCGCGGACTCCGCGCGGACGCGCTTGCCATCCGCGACCTCCCGCTCCTGCGCAGCCACGGCCTTCTCGACGTCGGCGCGCAGTCGCTTGATCTCGGAGTCGGCCTTGTGAGGATCGAACTCGAGACCGAGGTCGACCATGACCTTGTTCTCGGCAGCCTCGGCAGCGGTCCGCGGCGCGGCGCTGGCGAGCGCACCGGGCGGTCCACCGCGACCGAACATGCTCGGGTTGCCTCCGTCGGGGAGACCGGGCGGCCCGCCATACGGAAGTGCTCCTGCGCCGGGGGATCCGCCCATCGCGCCAGGCCCAGGCATCCCCGGAGGCCCACCCATGCCGGGCATCCCGGGAGGCCCACCCATGCCGCCAGCCCCGGCGGGCATCCCCGGAGCTCCGCCCATGCCGCCGCCCGGCGGCATCTGGCCATGCATGCTGCCGCCGCGAGCGGGCATTCCCGGAGCACCGCCCCCGGGCATCCCCGGTGGACCGCCATAAGGCAACGCGCCGCCACCGCTCGCACCTCCGGGCATGCCGGGCGGCCCCATTCCGGGCGGACCGCCATAGGGCATACCGCCGGCGCCTGGCGCTCCGCCCGAAGCACCGCCAGGAGCTTGCGCGGGTGACGCTCCGTACTGCGACGGCATCGGGTTGCTGGGTGCGCTGACGGCGCGGCCGGCGCCGAACATGCTGCCGCCTTGCGCCGGACCTCCTGGCATCGACGGCGGGCCACCGTAGGGCATCGAGCCAGCCGAGCCGCCTGGCGTGTTACCGCCAAAGCCGGCGTTCGGTGCTCCACCGCCGCCGCCCGGCATCGACGGGGGACCGCCGCCGAAGCTCCCACCACCGCCAGCAGGCATGCCCGGTGGAGCTCCGTAGCCCCCGCCTGGCATTCCGCCACCGCCCGGCATTCCGCCGCCCGGCATTCCGCCGCCGCCCGGCATTCCGCCACCGCCCGGCATTCCGCCACCGCCCGGCATTCCGCCACCGCCCGGCATTCCGCCGCCGCCGCCTGACATCCCGCCACCGATGCTCCCGGGCGAGCTCCCCATCCCCGCCATGCCCGGTGGACCACCACCCGGACCACCCATCAGCGGCGGAGCGTCATTGCGCTCCAGCACCATCGTGCCGCCCTTCTTCGGCGGCGGCGTCCCGCCTTGTGGCAGCGCCTGCTGCACCACGTTCACGCCGCCCTCGTCGACAAAGCGGATCATGAGCGATCCGCACTGCATGACATCAGCGTGGCCGATCGCCTGCTTCTGGATGCGCACGTTGTTGAGGTGCGAGCCGTTGGCGCTCCCGAGATCCTCGATCACGTAGCGACCGTTCTCCATGCGGATCTGCGCGTGCTTGCGCGAGACCATGCCGTCGTCGGTGCGAATCGCGCATTCGAGCCCACGGCCGACGTAGACGGTCTCGGTCGGCGTCAGCTCGACCGTACCCTCGCGGCCCTGGCTGTCGCGGAACAGAAGGCGTGCCATTGAGAAACCGAATGGTACCGGGGGCACGCGCACAACGCCAGTACCCCGACCGACGAGGCCCGGGCTTAGATCAACACGGCCCCAGAGCTCAGTTGGGTCGATCTGGCGTAGGCGTAAGCGTAGGCGTAGGGGTAGGCGGCGACTTCATCCGATCATGTTCGTGAGCATCGAGACGATGCGCACCAGCAAGGCGTGGCCCTCGGGGATTCTTGAGTCGGCGAGGCCGACGACTTGCATCGCGTCGAGTACGGCGGCGCACGAAAGCGTTGAGCCGCGCGCAATGACCAGGAACCGCCGTTCGTCCTTGCCGAA
>JAYVLW010000357.1:0-9269 GCA_043759315.1 Myxococcales bacterium | reverse complement strand
CGCCGTGGAAGTACTCGTAGAACAACACGAGATCTTTCCAATGCGGGTCGTCCCTGTAGCGCGCGTCGTCCGCGTGAACCGGACGCCACCCATCCTCGTCCGCGAGGAAAATTTTGGCGAGACGCGACGCGAGCTCGCGGGCGACCTCTCGAAGGGTCATCGCGTGACCCGAGCCGGTGGGACACTCGACCTTCAACGTGTCGCCGTAGAAATGGTGGTAGCGCTCGAGCGCCTCGACGATCAGGAAATTGAGCGGGAACCAGATCGGTCCGCGCCAGTTCGAGTTGCCGCCCTTGAGCTTGGAGATCGATTCCGCGGGCTCGTACCCCACGCTGCGCCCCTCGAGCTCGAACGGCTGATCCTCGTGCTGCTTGGACAGGGAGCGCACGCCATAGCGCGAGAGGAACTCGCTGGGATCGTGGATGTGGCCGAGCAGGCGATCGAGCTGATCAGGCTCGACGATCGTGAGGAGGTACGTGGTGTTGCCATCCGCACCCTCGATCGTGTGCACGACGTCGGACACCAGCTCGCGCCGGTTGCGGAGGAACCACTGGAGGTTCCGCGAGAACTCCTTGAACGGCTCGAGCCACGCGGACTCGAGCCGCTCCACGGCGAACAGCGGGATCAGGCCGACGAGCGAGCGCACGCGGAACCGCTGATAGCGACCGTCGGCGTGGTGGAGGATGTCGTAGAAGAAGCCATCCTTCTGATCGAACAGCGCGTAGTCGCGACCGCCCACGTGCCGCATCGCCCCGGCGACGTACGCGTAGTGCTGGAAGAACTTCGATGCGAGCCCCTCGTAGACCGGGTTCTCCTTCGCGAGCTCGAGCGCGATCCGCATCAGGTTCAGGCAGAACATGCCCATCCATCCGGTCGCATCGGACTGCTCGAGGGTCGAGCCATCGTTGCTCGGCGCGCTGCGATCGACGACGGTGATGTTGTCGAGTCCGAGGAAGCCGCCCTCGAACACGTTGTTGCCGTCGCGGTCGACCTTGTTGACCCAGCTGGCGAAGTTCATCAGCAGCTTGTGGAAGCAGCGCTCGAGCCACGGCCGATCGGCGGCACCGTTGCGGATGCGATCCATGTTGTAGACGCGCCACACCGCCCATGCGTGGACCGGCGGATTGAGATCCGAGAACTCCCACTCGTACGCCGGCACCTGACCGCTCGGGTGCTGGAACTGCTCGAACAGGAGCAACCACAGCTGATCCTTCGCGAACCGCGCATCGATCAGCGCGAACGGCACGCAGTGAAATGCGAGATCCCACGCCGCGAACCACGGGTACTCCCACGCATCCGGCACCGACATCACGCGCAGCGAGTTGAGATGGCGCCAGTGCGCGTTGCGCGCATCCTTGCGCGAGGCGGGTGGCGGCGCATCCGGGTTATCGCCGTCGAGCCAGCGCGCGACATCGAAGATGTAGTTCTGCTTCGACCACAGCAGACCCGCGAGCGCCGCGCGCTGCACGAGCTGCTCGTCGGCGGTGGCGCCCTTCGGCGCGACGCCCGCGTAGAAGGCGTCGGCCTCGACCCTGCGCTGCGCGAAGATCGCGTCGACCTCGCCGAGCGGATCCCTCTTGCTGCCATCGCACAGGCGCAGACGGAGCGTGACGGTCTCCCCGGCCGGCACCGCGTACGTGTAGTGCAGCGCCGCCTTCGTCCCGCGGTTGTCGCCGCGCAGCGCCGTGCGATCGCCTTCGCACAGCGCGCGGTGGAACGCGTCCTTGGTGTGCGGCGTGCGACTCGCGTTGCCGGGACCGTACGCGCGATCGCCGTTGGTCTCGTTGTCGGTGAACAGCACCTCGCCGCCGATCGGCGCATAGAGCCAGCGCAACCCGAGGCCGGAGTGCGCCGGGAGATCCTCGTCGTGAAGCGCCTCGTCGTCCTCGGCGAGCAGGCACAGCACGCCATCGCCGGTGACCCGCTCGATCATCGGCGCCTGCCCGGGTGATTTCCCCCAGGCCCAGGTATTGCGGAACCACATGGTCGGAACGATGTGCAGCGGCGCTGCCTCCGGACCGCGGTTGGTCGCCGTGATCCGGATGACGATGTCGTCGGTGGTCGCCTTCGCGTACTCGATCGAGATGTCGAAGTAGCGATCCTCGTCGAACACGCCGGTATCGAGCAGCTCGTACTCCGGGCCCTGCCCCGCTCGCCGCTGGTTCTCGTCGACGAGGTCGCGATACGGGAACGCCGCGTGCGGGTACTTGTACAGCAGCGACATGTACGAGTGCGTCGGCGTGTTGTCGGTGTGGAAGTAGTACTCCTTCACGTCCTCGCCGTGATTCCCCTCGTCGGGCGTCACGCCGAACAACCGCTCCTTCAGGTGCGGATCGCGCTCGTTCCAGAACGCCGGCGCGAAGCAGAGGATCTGGTAGCGATCACTGATGCCCGCGATGCCGTCCTCGCCCCAGCGGTACGCCTTCGCGCGCGCCGCATCGTACGTGAGGAACCGCCAGGCGTTGCCGTCGGCGGAGTAGTCCTCGCGCACGGTGCCCCACGCGCGGTCCGACAGGTACGGCCCCCAGCGACGCCAGCCGGTCGCATCATCGGTGATGCTGCGAATCCGCTCGCGCTCGGGATCTGATCGACCCTCCAAGCGTTGACTGTCGCACACCAGACGCCCGCACGTGTCCCCGCGGGCGAGGATCGGGCTCACCGCACCTGAGGTTTTCGCGCCGTGACACCCAGCCCGCTGGACTCGAGGACGGTGACCGCTGCTCGCCACGCGGTGGCGGAGATCACCGCGTCCGAAGGCTCGAGGCCGCGATGCCGCAACACCGCAGCGACGGCAGCGTCGACCGGTCCTCGGACGATGCTCCCCCGGGCAGCGGCGAACAGCCAGGTTCGTCCCGCGAGCTCGGCCAGCGCGAAGTAGCCGAACGGAGCCTGTTCGATCTCCGGTGGAACTCGAAATGCCGGCCGCGGCTGAACGACAAGTGCCTGGATCATCGCATCGGCGAGCTCCGCGAACCGGAGATCAGCCGGTCCGATGTTCTCGTCGCACAGGAAGCGATAGAACGCCTCCTCGGCGGAGTACTGCGCCGGGCGATCGGGCAGCTCGCCGTACGCGAGAAACCACGGCGATCGGAAGAACGCCTTCGCGAGCGCGGGATGATCGACCCCGGCGAGCGTACCGGCGTAGAGATCGGTCAATGATCGGGCGCCCCGGCGCTTGCGGGAGAAGACGTCCGAGCGAACGCGCGCGGCGGTCCGCTCGACCTGGGAGAGGTCGCTGCGTGCGAAGAATCCGGGACCGCCGAGCGGGTGCGAAGCCGCGCTGCCGTCGAGAACCAGCCCACGGAGCACCGCGCACTGCTGCCTCCACGAAGGGGCGGAGTCATGCGGCATTTGCGCCGGCCTCTCCACGTGCGATCCACGCGTTCGTGATCCGCTCGAGCCGGGCGAACCCGGGCGCGGCTTTCGAGCGCAGCGCCCCATCGGGCTGGAGCTTCGGATCCTCGTAGGTGACGGCGCGGACGTTCGGGCATCGCTGCAGCAGCGCCTCCAGGAGCTGGAGTTGCTCGTCGACGAGCACGCCGTGATGGACGTCGGCGAAGCGGCCGTCGATCACCTGGCAACCGGAGAGATGGATCTCGAAGCAATTCGCCAGAGGCAGCCGCTCGAGCTCGGTGAACAGCTCTGCTCCGCGACGGCCGCACAGCCAGCGCCAGGACAGGAGGTGTCCCGTGTCGAGGGTCACCGCCGAACCGGTCTGCTCGGCGAGCTCGCGAAAGAAGTCGTAGGCATCGAGCTCACCGACGCAGAAGCTCGCGCCCTCCGAGAACCCCGGGAACTCGAGCACGAGTGGCGCGATGAGCTGGCGCTGGACCGCTTCGACCTCTCCGATCGCGGCCTCCAGACCCTCTCGCGTGAGGATCGGAGGGAGGGGATACGGCATCAGCTTGCCGTCGATCGACCAGATCCCGACGTCCTCGTTGACCCACCGGAGCTGATATCGATCGATCATCGCGTTGGTGAACTCGAGGATGCGTGTCCGGTCAGGACGCGTATCGATCGTGCCGAGGTTCAGCATCGTATGGTGAAGCGCCACCACGCGAAGCTCCGGGAGGTCCGCGAACAATCGATCCCAGATCGGGAAGTAATCGGCCGTGTCGAGCAGGCCGCGATCACGGGGCTGGAACGAGAAGAACGCGTAGCCGAAACGCTCGCCGTAGACGTGGAGAAACCGCTGGACGCGCGCCGCGAGCCTCTCGCCGACGAAGCCGTGTGGATCTTCGTGGCGCAGGTCGAGGCCCACCCCGAGCGCCCGGCGAAACGGTACGTCCGGCATCCGCACGAGGGCTACTCCGGCGCCTGGTCCGGCGCGCGCGAGCTGGGAAACTCGCGCGTCGCATCGGCGATCGCTCCGAGCTTGATGCCGCGCACGCAGTCATCCACGCCGACGGTCTCCCAGGACGAGTAGCAGAAGCCGGTCGAGGCCGGGGCCGATCGCACGATGTCATCGACCGTCACGATCTCGAGCTGGTTGAGGCGCGCCAGGTTCGTCGCGAGAGCGTCGATCGTGAGGCAGTACTTGTCCGGTTCGAGGCGGTAGCAGAGCGGGTTGGTCTCGCCGAACGGGCCGATATCGGCCTCGTCGATCCCGACCACCGCGTGCTCGGCGGCATCGGCGAGCGACCGGATCCGGGCGGCCTGCTCGTCGAGCCCGAGCTCGACATGCGAGGACGTCCAGGTGCCGTTGGATGGCAGCCATTCGGTGCGGGCCGACGCCAGCGCGCCAACTTGCAGGACGTCGACCTCCGCGAGCCGCTGGACGTCGCGGTGGATGCGGTCCTGCGGGTTCGCTGAGGTCGAGGCATCCGGCGAGTCGACGGCACATCCAGAAGCGGCCGTCAGGCCGGAGGCGAGCAGGCAGCGGGTGAGAGCAGATGCGAAACGATGGCGTTGGTGTGCAGACATGAGTCCCCTTTCCTTGCGTTGACGCTAGGCCCACCCGATGCGACAGAAAAGCGATATTATCTTTCTCCTTGGTTAAGTAATCCTTGATGATCGAACGACTCCGCAGAGACATCTGGAACTGGCTCCCGGCGTTCCTCGAGATCGCCGAGACCGGCAGCGTGGTGATGGCGAGCAAGAAGCTCGGGCTGACCTCCGCGGCGGTGTCTCGCACGCTCGGCCTGCTCGAGGCCGCGCTCGGGCAACCGCTGTTCAACCGCGTGGGAAGATCACTCGCGATCAACACCACCGGCGCGATGCTCCGCGACGTGGTCCGCACGGCGCAGCGCGGGATCGATGCCGGGTTATCCGAGGCGCTCGGCAGTACGTTTGCCGGGCCGCTGCGCATCGCATCGATCGGGGTGCTCACCGAACACTTCGTGGTCCCCGCCGTCATCGAGCTGTACCGCGCTCATCCGGAGGTCATCCCCGAGCACCTGAACCTGGGCACGGCCGAGGCCAACGCCTTGCTATCCCGCGGCCAGCTCGACATCGCCTTCTACTACGAGGACGTGACCCACCCCCACGTCCTCGTCGAGAGACTCGGCGAGCTCCCCGCATCGGTGTTCTGCGGTCGGGGCCACCCGCTGTTTCGCAAGCGGCGCGTCTCGCGCGCGGATGTGCTCGCGCATCCCTTCTCCGTGCCTCAGATCGGCGACACCAGCCGCGTCCTCGACGGCTGGCCGCCCGAGATTCCGCGCCGCGTCGGGATGCGGATCACGATGCTGCGCTCCAACCTGCAGGTGTCGCTCTCGGGCGCGCTCCTCACGGTGTTGCCCGATGTGACCGCGGCTCCGCATGTCGCGCGGCGCGAGCTTCGCCGCCTCGATGCGATCCGGCCGCCTGGCATCGACGTCTTTGCGGCGCGCCACGAATCGGCAACCGAGCGCGGCGTCGCGCGAACCCTGACGCGTGCGGTCGCAGCGCGGCTCCGTCGTGCCTGAGGAATCGCCCTGCCGACCAGCGCACCTCGGATTTCTGAGGGAGGGTCCATGCAAGCGCTCGGAACCGCGGGGCGTGACCGATGGCGCGTACCTTGCGACAATGGCCAGCATGACCCGCCCCGCGATCGTGCTTCTCGCCCTGTCGCTCGTCCCGGGGTGCCTGTTCGAGCACGGTTCGAGCCCAGGAGACGATGTCTGTGTGGTGACCGAGGGTCCACCCGCGCTCGATCCCCCGCCGCTCCGCGATCCATCCAATCTCACCTGCCAGTCGTTCGGCGGCGGCTGCAATCCGGCGTGCGGTCCGTGCCCCGACGTGAGCGGCCGCGCACCGATCCCATCATGGGGCCTGTGCGGAAGCATCTGCGATCAACTCGGCGCCTCCGCGTGCGCTGCGGAGCCCGGCTGTCGCGTGGTCAAGGATGCAGGTTGCACGATCGGCTCCAACGTCTGCCTCACGGACTTCCTGGGCTGTTTCTCGACGGATACCAGCCGCGATGATCTCGTCGATTGCTTCGGTGCCGACGCGTGGACGTGCTCGCGCAGTCAACGGTGCGAGGCGCACCACCTGCAGCGCCCCTGCCCGAACGGCGCCTCTGACTGCGCGCGACCGTTTGCCACGTGCACGCCGACCGGCGTCGACCCCGGCGATTGCACGGGGCAGGTGCTGTGCGCGATCCCGCCGCCGGTGTGTCCAGCCGGCACCACGCCCGGCATCGCCAACGGATGCTTCACGCGCGCCTGCATCCAGAACGATGCATGCCCCGCTCCGCTGTAGTCGCCCCTCGGTCGGCGCCTCCGATCGCCCGGTGGATGCCAAAACCGTGGTTTGCTCCGCGGATGTCGACGCTGACAAGCTCGCCCGCCTGGACCGCGCTCCTCGCCCACAAGGCAACGATCGAGGTCACGCCCATCCGCGAGCTGTTCGCCACCGACCCCGGTCGGTTCCAGCGCATGTCACGCGAGGCCTGCGGTCTGTTCGTCGACTACTCGAAGCACCGCACCACCGACCTCACCCTCGAGCTGCTGCTCGAGCTCGCGCGGCAGCAGGCGGTCGAGGACTGGCGCGACCGCATGTTCGCGGGCGACAAGCTGAACGGAACCGAGAACCGCGCCGTGCTCCACGTGGCGCTGCGCAACCGAGCGAACCGGCCGATCCTCGTCGACGGGGCCGACGTGATGCCTCTCGTCCACGGCGTCCTCGCGAAGATGCGCACGTTCACCGCCCAGCTCCACGACGGCACGTGGAAGGGTCACACGGGCAAGACCATCACCGACGTCGTCAACATCGGCATCGGAGGTTCCGACCTCGGCCCGGTGATGGTCACCGAGGCGCTGCGGCCCTACTGGAAGGCAGGGATGACCGCGCACTTCGTATCGAACATCGACGGCACGCACATGGCCGAGACGCTCCGGCGGGTGGATCCCGAGCGCACGCTGTTCATCGTCGCCAGCAAGACGTTCACCACGCAGGAGACGCTGACGAACGCGAAGACCGCGCGGGCGTGGTTGCTCGAGCGTCTCGGCGCCGGCAGCGAGGCCGTCGCCAAGCACTTCGTCGCGCTCTCGACGAACGCGAAGGAGGTCGCCGCGTTCGGCATCGATCCGCAGAACATGTTCGAGTTCTGGGACTGGGTCGGTGGCCGGTACTCGCTGTGGTCCGCGATCGGCCTGTCGATCGCGAGCGTGATCGGCATGGACAACTTCGAGGAGCTCCTCGCGGGTGCGTTCGACATGGACGAGCACTTCCGCACCGCGCCGCTCGCCGAGAACCTCCCGGTCGTGCTCGCGATGCTCGGCGTCTGGTACGCGAACTTCCACGGCGCCGACACCCACGCGATCCTACCCTACGACCAGTACCTCCACCGGTTCGCAGCGTACTTCCAGCAGGGGGACATGGAGTCGAACGGCAAGTCCGTCGATCGCGATGGCGTGCGCATCGTCGATCACGCGACGGGCCCGGTGATCTGGGGCGAGCCGGGCACGAACGGACAGCACGCGTTCTACCAGCTCATCCACCAGGGAACGCGCCTGATCCCGTGCGACTTCATCGCGCCGATCGAGACCCATCACCCGCTCGGGAACCACCACTCGATCCTGCTCGCGAACTTCTTCGCGCAGACCGAAGCGCTGATGCGCGGCAAGACTCCCGACGAGGCGCGCGCGGAGCTGGTCGCACAGCAGCTACCCGCGGATCAGATCGAGAAGCTCGTCCCGCACAAGACGTTCACCGGAAACCGGCCGACCACGTCGATCCTCGTCGACAAGATCACGCCGCACCGGCTCGGTTCGTTGATCGCGATGTACGAGCACAAGATCTTCGTGCAGGGCATCGTGTGGAACATCTACAGCTTCGATCAATGGGGCGTGGAGCTCGGCAAGCAGCTCGCGTCGAAGATCCTTCCCGAGCTCGAAGGCGCGGCCTCGGTGTCCTCGCACGACGCGTCGACCAACGGCCTGATCAACCGGTACAAGGCGAACCGCCGGAACGCCCGGAACGAATAAATCGCGTCACTCCGGAGTGTGTCCGACGCGCTGTGATGCGATCGTGACGACGATGCAGCTGGGAATGATCGGTCTTGGACGGATGGGCGCGAACATGGTGCGCCGGCTCATGCGCGGCGGCCACGAGTGCGTGGTGTTCGACCGCAGCGCGGATGCCATCAAGCAGATGGTCGGTGAAGGGGCGAAGGGCGCCGACTCGCTCGAGGCACTGGTCAAGTCACTGAACGCACCGCGCGCGGTGTGGATCATGGTGCCCGCCGGCGGACCGACTGAGTCCACGGTGACGGCGCTCGCCGAGCTCCTGTCCCCTGGGGATACGATCATCGACGGCGGCAACTCGTTCTTCAAGGACGACGTGCGCCGCGGCCAGATGCTCGCGCCGAAGAAGATCACCTATGTCGATGCCGGCACGAGCGGCGGCGTCTACGGCCTCGAGCGCGGCTACTGCCTGATGGTCGGCGGTGCCAGGGAGGCCGTGACGCGGCTCGATCCGATCTTCAAGACGCTGGCGCCCGGCACGGGCACCGTGGAGAAGACGCCGAACCGGAAGACCACCGGCACCGCCGAGGAGGGCTACCTCCATTGCGGCCCGACCGGCGCCGGCCACTTCGTCAAGATGGTCCACAACGGGATCGAGTACGGGATCATGCAGGCGCTCGCCGAGGGCTTCGACATCATGAAGGGCGCCGCGAACCCGACGGTCGCCGAGGAGCACCGGTTCACGCTGCCGGTCGAGGAGATCGCCGAGGTGTGGCGACGCGGCAGCGTGCTCAGCTCGTGGCTCGTCGACCTCACCGCGAACGCACTCGCAGAGGACGCCGCGCTCGCGAAGTTCGAAGGCTACGTCCCGGACTCCGGCGAGGG
>JAYVLW010000356.1:0-17751 GCA_043759315.1 Myxococcales bacterium | reverse complement strand
CACGCCGCGAACACCAGCAATCCCACGACGCGCACCTCCCCCAATGTACCAGACGCGACTCGTCAACGCGTCGTGTTCACGGTGCACGCTCCGGTGCGCCTGCCGCGCGGTGTTCGCAGCTGCGCTGCCGCTCGCGCGCCGATCGCGTCGTCGTCGAGGAGTTCCGGCCGGTGCTCGTGCGTGTCCGTCCGCACGACGGCGGCCAGTGGCATGGGGGACCCGCTTGGAATGACACCGTCGACCGCGGCAGCGCGCTCGGGTAGGCTTGGAAGATGGCCGTCCCGCAACAGCTCCTCCGGCAACTTCTCGCACTCGACGAGCCCGCCGAGAGATCGCTCATGCCCTGCTGGACAGCGTCGAGCCCGATGATGATGACGGAATGACTGACGCCGAACGCGCGAAGCTCGATGCCGTGATCGCGCGTTCGATCGAAGAACTCGACGCCGGGAAGGGGATTCCGCTCGAACAAGCCATCGCCGAAATTCGCGCGAGGCGAGCTGCGCATCTCCGGGCCGACCGCTGACGATCCGATCACCGTCGACATCGCGCCAAGTGCACAGCAGATGATCGACGAGGCGGACGATCATTGGGTCGCCGAACATGGCTACACGGCCGACAATCCGCTCGTCGACGAGATCCGACATGCAGGCGACCTACTGCGGGACAACCCACGGCTGGGGCTCGTGCGCGAGCTGCGGCTGATCACGACGGGGTCTGGGTGCAGCATTTTGCTACAGCCCGGACCGCCGCAGCGTGTGTGGCGGTTCCGTGGAGATCGGGGGTCGAGTCATTTACTTTGTGGCACGGCGACCCGAGACTGGGGGCGTGGTTGAAGTTGGGGCGGCGGGAGGTGTGGAGGTCGTCTTCGATTGGGCGATCGACACCGGTGCCTGGCCGGGTCCGTTGCGCGATGGGCGGGATGCGCGTGCGGGAGTCGCGTGGCTCGGTCCGCTGGGACTCCTCGATCGGTTGGAGATGGAGCTCGGTATCGGGCGGGTTCACGCGTCACCGATCGAACGCGCTGCAAGCCTGGTCCGTGATCTCGAGGCCAAGGAGGGGTTCTGGTCGCGCTCCCTCTCGGTGGATGCACTGACGACCGCGACGCGTCTTCTCGACGACCGCGACGCGCTCGCGATCTGCGGCTGGCACGGCGAACCGGCAAGCGAGCGGCTGAGTGCATTGTGGAACGCGACCTCGACGGCGACCCCAGGAATTCCAGATCGCCTGCGACGGGTGAGCGAAAAGCTCAGCGGGCGCGCCATCGATGTCGCATCGATCAGTGTTGTCGAGCCCGTCGAGTTGCTCCCGCTGCTGTGGCAACAGGTGTTCGCGAGCCTGCATCGATGCGGCGTACAAATCCGCGAGACGCCGCTCGGGCCGGTAGCTGCTCTCGGAGATCTGAGGGCGGCCCGAATCGCGGGCTTTGTCCCTGCCGGCGACGGATCGCTTCAACTCGTGCGCCCGCATGGCCCTGTGGAAGCGGCGGAGGAGGTTGCTGCCGCGCTCTCCGCATGCAGCGAGCTCGATGGAATCGTGGTCGTCGGATCCGATGGCCTGCTCGATGCGGCGCTCGCGCGCCACGGCATGCCGAGGCTGGGTGGTGATATTCCAGCGGCGGCCTGCGAGGTCCTTGTCCGGCTGTGCATCGAATCGGCGTTCCAGCCGATGGATGCCGCGGCACTTCACGCTCTCATCTGCGCCGATCCGGGGCCCGTGCCGAGGCGGGTGGCCTGGCGGTTGGTGCTCGCACTGCGGCGCCACCCCGGGCGTGGTAGCTCGCTGTGGCGCGAGGGACTCACAGCGGGCCTCGCGTCGATCGAAGAAGACAGGCGCGGTGCCGTGGAGGCTCGCCTCGCGGCGCTCCTCGAGCCGGTCGCACCGTTCGCGACGTCGCTGACACTTGCGCAGCTCCGAAGCCGGATGACAATGCTCTCTGCGTGGGCGGTGACGCGGATCGCTGGGAGTCCCGGGATGGGTGGCGTGGTCTCTCTCGCCGGCAAGCTCGTGACGGTCGTCGAATCGCTCGGCATTGGATCACTCGATCTCAGGATGCTCCGCCGCGTCTGCAATGAGCTCGAGCAACCATATGGTGCGGGTCCGGCCGCAGAACGCGGGCTCGCGGCCGTGCGCGGACCCGGCGCGATCCTGGGACCGGCACGTGTCGTGGTGTGGTGTGGAGCTTCGCGTAGTCGGGCACCAGCGGTGCGTCGCGTCCAGCTGTCGATCGCAGAACGGAAGTACCTCGCCGCAGTCGGTGTGGTGGCGCCCGACAACGGCCGGCAGATGGCGAGCGAGGCTCGGCGGTGGCGGAGAGCACTGGAGCAAGCCTCCTCTGCGGTCGTCCTCATCTGCCCTCGATTCGATGAGCAGGGGGAGCCAGCACACCCGCATCCGTTGTGGGACGAGCTGATCGGAGCAATGCCCGATCCATCGCTGGCCCTGCGGCTCGTGGCACCTCGGGTCATTCTGGGGGGGAAAGGAGCAATCGCGAGCGCCCGCCGTTCAGTGGCCGTGCGGCGGCCAGCGCCCATCGCGATCGATGCCGCCACTGCGTCTCGACCGATCCCGATGCGCGAAGTGGAGTCGTCGTCCAGTATCGAGAAGCTGCTCGGTTGTTCGCTCGCGTACACGCTGCACTACCCGGGGAGGCTGAGAGCGGGTCTGGTCGACGGGGCTGGGGAGCCATCCCCGCTGCTCTACGGGAACCTGGCCCACTACGTCCTCGCGCGCGTGTTCACCCAGGGCTCGTGCGAGCCGGATGTCGCAGCCGCGCGCGCTGCGCAGGTTTGTGACGACGAGCTTCCCGGCCTGGCGGAGACCCTCTGCCTCGCGCATCGCCAGGGTGAACGCGCGTCCGTGCGGCGGGCGATCGTCGAATCGGCGCGTGCTGTGGCGGCGCTCATCGCACGAACCGGTTCGACGATCCGGGGCGTCGAGCTGAGGCTCGAGGGACGTGTTGGTGCGACAGCGGTCGCGGGCCCGGCTGATCTCGTGCTGTCCGCGCCACCGATCCTGGTGGACTACAAGTGGGGCGCGTCTACCAGTCGCGAACACCTTCGCGCTGGCTCGGCGATCCAGCTCGTCCTCTATGCGGACCTCGCGCAGATCGATGGCGCGACTCCGGCCGCCGGTTACTTCGTCGTCGGGACGCAGCGAATGCTCGCGCCACGGGCCACGCCGCTCTCGGCGGTGAACGTTCCCGGGGCACACTCGATGGAGGACATGCGCGCAGGAGTACTGGCTGCCCTCGACCAGCGCCTCGCGGAATTGGCATCCGGAAGCCTCGTGGCGCCGGGTGCGATCTCCGATCCGCAACGGTCCCAACTCGCTGGTGGTGTGCTCCGGCACGCACCGGCGTGCGGCTATTGCGGGCTCGCTGGCGTGTGCGGACGCAGAGGTCGGGCATGAATATCCGCGTGATCACGGCGAGTGCGGGGTCGGGGAAGACCTTCCGGCTTACCCAGGAACTGGACGACGCCATCGCGAGTGGTCGGGCCAAGCCAGGAAATGTCGTGGCGACGACGTTCACGACCCAGGCCGCTGCCGAGCTGATCGAGCGAGCGCGCTCGCGGCTGCTCCAGGGCGGGCGTGGACGTGCTGCCCACGAGCTCCTGGCGGCGCGCATCGGGACCGTGAACGCCGTCTGCGGGACACTCGTCGTGGAGTTCGCGTTCGAGCTGGGGTTGTCGCCTGCGGTGCGAGTCCTCGACGAGCCAGCAGCCGAGATCGAGTTTCGTCGAGCTCTCGAGCGTGTGGTTCCGGAGGAGCGGGCCGCGGAGCTCGACGGTTTCCGGGAGAAGTTCGACAAGGAACGCGAGTGGCGAACCGAGGTCCACGAGATCGTGGAGGCGGCTCGCTCCAACGGCCTCAGCGCGGGGAATCTAGCGCAGTCCGCCGACCGCTCGCTCCGCGAGCTCGACGCCTGCCTCGGCCGCGTGACCTCGGAGGATCTCGACACCTTGTTGTCGGAGGCGATCCATGACGCGGTCGGCGCGATCGAGAACAACGGCGACGAGACGAAGGGCACCGCGGACTACCTGAGGCTACTGCGCAGTTCCGCGCTCGATCTCGCAAGCGCGCGCGGGCTGTCCTGGGGTGGATGGGCCACGCTTGCGAAGGAGGCGCCGACCAAGAAGTCCCTGGAACATGCCTCGACCGTGCAGTCCATCGCGCACCAGCATCGACACCATCCCCGGCTTCGGCAGGACCTGCATCGGCTGATCCAGTTGCAGTTCCAGATCGCTGCGGAGAGCCTTGCTGCCTACCAGGAGCACAAGCGCGTCGAGGGCGTTGTCGACTTCATCGATCAGGAGACCCTCGCTCTCGAGCTGCTTCGTCGAGTTGACGTGCGCGCGATGCTCGCTGGTCAGATCGATCTGTTCCTCGTGGACGAGTTCCAGGACACGAGCCCGATCCAGCTGGCCGTGTTCCTCGAGATCGCCAGCCTCGCGAACGAATCGATCTGGGTCGGCGATCCCAAACAGGCGATCTTCGGATTTCGCGGCACCGATCCGGCGCTGATGGATGCGGCGGTCGAATCGCTCACCTCGAGAACCTCGGATCCGGATCTTGTTGCGTTGGCAGTGGACACGATCGGCAAGCGTGCGCTGGAGCCTCTCGGGACGTCGTATCGGAGCCGGCGCAGGCTCGTGGACGTGACGAGCGAGATCTTCGCGCGGGCGTTCGGCAGCCAGGGAATGCCGGAGGAGCGGACACGCCTCGTGGCGCACCTCCAGGATGAACCATCGGGGTTGGGCGAAGTGCTGGAGTACTGGCCGATCGAGAAGGTCGCCGGTGAGGACAACGCCGAGGGGCGAGCCATGGCCGTAGCCACCGGCGTGCGTGACCTCCTCGCCCGGAATCCTGCGGTGAAGGTAAGAGGCCGCGACGAGGTGATCGCGGTGCGCCCGCGTGACCTGGCCGTGTTGTGCCGGACCAACAAGCAGTGCCAGACGGTCGCCGATTCGCTCGCGGCACTCGGCGTTGCGGCGGTCGTTCCGCGGATGGGCCTGCTCGCGACTGTCGAGGCGAGGATCGTGCTCGCGGGACTCGCCTTGTGGGTCGATCCAACGGATTCACTCGCGGCGGCCGAGCTCGCTCGGATCATCACGTACCCCGAGGAGCTCGACGACTTCGTGGTTCGCGTGCTCGACGCACCTGGGCGCGACGCGTTCGCTGCCGATCCGACCGTCGTTGCTGTGCTCGCCGAGCGAGCCGCCGATCGAGATCTCGGGCCGGTGGCCGCATTGGACGCGGTGGTCGGGGCGACCGAGCTGCACTCGCTGTGCGCTGCATGGGGCGACACGGCGCAACGCCTGGCGAACCTGGATGCCCTCCGTGCTTGTGCGTACGCGTATGCCAGCGGGCGAGGCACGCGGGGCGGCGCGGCGACGATCTCAGGGCTCGTGCATCATCTCGAAGGGCTTGCTC
Organism: Myxococcales bacterium; assembly: GCA_043759315.1. Classification (GTDB taxonomy): domain Bacteria; phylum Myxococcota_A; class Polyangia; order Haliangiales; family Haliangiaceae; genus JABFXX01. The sequence goes on along the minus strand of JAYVLW010000356.1, from coordinate 12,321 downwards.
CGGCGTTCACGGGCTGGCGTCAAAGCCGCAGCGACGCTCAGGCCCTGCTTGGCGATGCCGATGCCGTCACGATCTCGACCTGGCACCGCGCCAAGGGACTCGAGTGGCCGATCACCATTCTGTTCGGGCTGGAGAGCGTCACCGAGCCAAGCTCGTACGGGGTTCATGTCCTCACCGACCGTGAGACCTTCGACCTTGCCGATCCACTCGGCGATCGATGGGTTCGCTGCTGGCCGAATCCCTACGGGACGAAGAATCAACTCGGTTCGGTGCGTTCGGCCTACGAGGGCACGGCCGCCCACGCAACCCTCGTCGCCAAGGCCGCCCGCGAGGCTCTCCGGGTGCTCTACGTGGGCTGGACCCGCGCTCGCGATCGACTGATCTTCGCGGCGAAGCGCGGCAAGCTCCTCGCAGGGATCGCTGGCAGGATCTCGAAGATCGATCGGACGCTGTTCACGGAGCCCGTGCGCAACGCCGCCGGCGTCGAGCGGATGCAGTGGGCGGGGCTGGAGGTTCCGGTGCTCGTCGCGCCATGCGTGTCTGCGACGCCGCTGGTGACGGTTCCGGAGCCTGGGTCGGTCACCACGGGCCGACCTCGCACGACGAATCCTCCTGCCCGCCGCACGCCATCGCAGGCGAGCCCCGTGGCGGCGTCGATCGGGGAGATCATCACGCTCGGTCCGCGCGTCGAGATCTCTGGCAGTTGGGAGATGTCCGCGATCGGTGATGCGATCCACGCATTCCTTGCCGCCGACAGACCTGGCCTCGACGACCTGCTTCGCTCCGAGATCGCCGCGGAGCTGCTCGCGAATCACGGCGTGAGCGGCGCGATTCGTGCTGATGCGATCGTCGCGCTAGCGACCCGACTAACGGCATGGGTCGCGAGCCGGTTCCCGGGCTCGAGTCAGCGCCGCGAATGGCCGATGCTCCACCGGAGCGACGACGGGATCGTCGTCGCGGGGACCGCAGACCTCGTGCTGATCGGGTCCGAGGGGCTCACCGTGATCGATCACAAGTCCTTCCCCGGAACCTCCGAGGCTGCCGCCGAACGCGCGCTCGGGTACTCCGGGCAGCTCGCGGCCTATGCCGCGGCCCTGCGTGCGGCGACCGGCGTCGATGTCACGTCGACGTGGATCCACTTTCCGATCCGCGGGCGGATCGTCGAGGTGCGGCTTGGGTGATCGATCCTCCAGACGTCGCCGCGGAGCAGTTGTCAGGGCACTCGGCTACTGTGGTCAGGTCGGGCGAGGGTCGCGCGACATGTGTCGAGAAGGTTGTTGGTGTTCTCGCACCGTCCGCGAATCGCGGATCGGGCGGGCGTGCTGGAAAGGCAGGGTTGTATGAAGCGCAACGAACGAGACTGCGGGCTTCATCGATGCCCAGGACGTAGCTGGCAGTCTGGGAGCGGAAGGGTGGGGGCGTGAGCGAAAGCGGCAGTTTCGAATCGTGGTTCGCGAAGCTGGCTGGCTCTGATGTTCCGCCTCATCGCTGGCAGCGCTCCCTGATGAGCCAGCAGGCTCCACGAAGCCAGCTGATTCGAATCCCGACCGGTATGGGCAAGACTCTCGGCGTTCTCGCCGCGTGGAGCTGGCACCGTCTCCAGCGTAGCGACGACGCATGGCCACGCCGGCTCGTCTGGTGCCTGCCGATGCGTGTACTTGCAGAGCAGACAGAGGCGGTTGTTCGTGAAGGCCTCGAGCGCGTTGGGGCCCTCTGGGAGGCTCCATCGAATGCCACGCATCGGGGGAAGGTAGGTGTTCACCTGCTGATGGGAGGGGCCGATCCTCGAGGGGACTGGCACCTGTTTCCTGAGGAGTGCGCCGTACTCATCGGCACCCAGGACATGTTGCTATCGCGATCCTTGAACCGCGGCTACGGGTGCGGACGTGCGCGCTGGCCGTTGGAGTTCGGACTGCTCGGCCACGATGCACTTTGGGTGATGGACGAAGTGCAGCTCATGGACGTAGGACTCGCGACGAGCGCGCAGCTGCAGGCGTTCCACGACGATGACGCACCAAAGGGCCTCCGACCGCGCCACACCTGGTGGATGAGTGCAACGCTGCAACCTGCGTGGCTCCGTAGCGTTGATACGGCGAACAATCACGGTGGGTGGTGCCGAGACCCCGCGATGGTCGAAGCGAGTGAGCGCACTCGGGGCCTTGGCGCGATTCGCAAGACGATCGCCACCGCGACGATCGCCGCCAGGGACGCAAAGGCGCTTGCCGAGCGTGTCCTCGACGAGCACAGCAAGCTCGTCGATGGTGAGCATGGCCGCATCACCTTGGTCGTCTGCAACACAGTTGATCGAGCGTGCAGCACGTTCGATGCACTCCGGTCCCTGGGACGCACAGCCAACCTCGAACTTGTGCACAGCCGCTTTCGTCCCCACGAGCGCCAGGTCTGGCGCGAACGGTTTCTGAGTCGCGGCGCCTGTGTAGCAGGTGTTGATCGCATCATCGTCGCCACGCAGGTGGTGGAGGCAGGCGTCGACATCTCTGCCGGTTGCGTTGTGACGGATCTCTCGCCATGGCCAAGCATCGTGCAGCGGGTCGGTCGTTGTGCTCGTTACGGCGGCACTGGGCATGTCCTCGTGGTCGATCGTGGACGAGACGAGAAGTGCGCGCCTCCGTATGCGGTGGAGGAGCTCGATGCGGCGTGGGCGGCGCTGGAACACGTGCGCCTGCAGGGTGACATCGGCACGGCAGCCCTCGAAGCCTACGAAGAGGGCCTCGATGCGGATGCACGAGCGCGCCTCTATCCGTATGCGCCGCGGCACCTGCTCATGCGGCGCGAGCTCGACGAGTTGTTCGATACGACGCCTGATCTCACGGGAGCTGATCTCGACATCAGCCGGTTCATTCGCAGCGGCGACGAACGCGATCTTCAGGCGTTCTGGCTCGATGTCCCTGCCGACCAGAAGGGGAAGCCAAAGAAGGCGCCCTCGCGACGTCGTAGACCTGGGCGAGCCGAGCTGTGCACGGTGCCATTCTTGCGGGCGCGGGATTGGCTGTGCGGCGATGAGAGCTCGGCGAATCGCAAGCCGCGGCTTCGCGGCGGGTTGAGAGCATGGGTCTGGGATTGGCTCGACGGTGAGTGGGTCGTCGCGGAGCGGGCGCTACTCACGCCGGGACGCGTGGTTTGCGTCGCGGCCGATGCTGGCGGGTATCGTGTTGACCGCGGCTTCGATCCGAGCTCAACCAAGCCGGTGTCGTCGGTGCCACCCGAGCCGATCCCGGTCGAGACCGAGGCGCAGAATCAGGCCGATGAAAGCCAGGACGCCGACGACTTGAGCGCATCCGCCTGGAAGACGATCGCATGTCACGTAGGGGAGGTCGTCGACACGGCCGAGGCGATAGCGCAGGCCGTCAGCCTTCGGGGGGACGTGCGCAAGGTGCTCGCACTGGCCGCAAGATGGCACGACCTCGGGAAAGCACACCCAGCATTCCAGGGCAGCATTCGTCTCCCAGATCGGCCTGTCCGTCAGGATCTAGCCAAGGCTCCCAAGGAAGCATGGCCGCGCCCACCCGAAACATACCGGACGCGCGACGACCAAGACGTTCGCCCCGGACTACGTCACGAGCTCGCGAGTGCGCTGGCACTGTTTGCAGTCGTCCAGCGTTGTAAACCGGAACACCCCGCACTTTTGGGACCATGGGTCGAAGCCTTGGGTCTCACCGGCAACGCCCTACCTGTTGGTTCCCTTCAGCCGGAACCCACGCTCTCGGAACAGGCCGTGCTCGATTGTTCAGCCGACGAGTTCGATCTGCTCGCCTATCTCGTCGCGTCACACCACGGCAAGGTGCGGCTCGCATTGCACGCGGCGCCGAAGGATCAGGAGTACCGCGAAGCGGGCGACGGTCACGGCATGCCGATTCGCGGCGTACGCGACGGCGATGTACTTCCAGCCGTACTTCTTGAAGCCACCAGTGCACCCTTGCCTTCGCTTCGACTCTCCCTCGAGCCCGCAACCCTTGGGTTGTCGCCGCTTACGGGACGGAGTTGGCGTGAACGTACGCTGGGCCTCGTGGATCGCTTCGGTCCGAGTGCACTCGCGTGGCTCGAAGCACTTCTGATCGCGGCCGATCGGCGCGCGTCGCAGCTCACGACGTCGGATCCGTTGTTGTCGAACTCTCCTGGCTCCGATGGCTTGAAGATCACCGAGGCGCCGTGATGACGACGTCGCACGTTCATCATCTCATCGGCTGTGCGCCGGACCCACTAGCCCTGTATCTCAAAGCGATTGGCATCCTGCGCATCGTCTCCGAGCAGCGAGACCCTACGGTCCGCGGATGGTGGCAAGACGAGCACTTCTGCCTGTTGACCAAGCTCGATCGTTCGAGCCTGGAGCACTTCTTCCTGAACGAGTATGCGCCAACGCCTTTCGTATCCCCTTGGAACAAGGGGTCGGGGTTCTTCTTTGCGCGCGACCCAGGACTCAGCCCGATCGAACTCTCCACCGCTCCTCGCTTCCAGGCGTTCCGAACGGGAATAGCGGCGGCACGAGTGCCACTTACGAAACTCGGCGCCGCAGATGCCTGCGTTCGCGAGTTGAACGGGCGCACCAAGGCAAAGAAGGGAATGACGGCTTCACAGAAGGCTGACGCGAAACGACTCAAGGAGGATCCGGAATTCAAGGCTGAGCTTGCTAGCGCGAAGCGATTGTTCGCCGCACTCAAGGCAGACCTGTTCCAGCCATGCGAACTCGAGTGGCGTGGACCGCATCGTGCGTGGATGGATGCGGCGGTCGTCTTGCCTGACGAAGGAAAGCCATCCTTTCCGTCGTTGCTTGGAACTGGTGGCAACGATGGCCGCATGGACTTCACCAACAACGCCATGCAGCGGATTGGCGACCTGTTCACGTTCGACGCCGACGGAGCACCGACACCGATCGCGCGCGGGCTGCTCGGGGATGCATTCTGGTCGGCACCCACGCGAGACATCGTGATGGGGAAGATCGGTCAATTTCTGCCCGGCAGGGCAGGAGGAGCAAACGCAACGACTGGTCCTGACGGGGAGAGTTTCATCAACCCGTGGGACTTCCTTCTGATGATGGAGGGCGCGATCGTCTTCAGTGCGCGTTCGACCCGCCGTCTTGACCCCACTACTTCGAGCCGGGCAAGCGCACCGTTCGCGGTTCGCGCTCACACCGTCGGTCACGGCAGCGGAGGCGACGAGAAGGCGCAACGCGGTGAGCAGTGGATGCCGCTGTGGCATCGACCGAGTACTGCACCTGACTTGAAAGCCATGCTCGGCGAGGCCCGCATGCAGCTTGGCAGAGCTACGGCGCATCGCCCGGTCGATGTCGTGCGTGCAGTCGCTCGACTGGGGGTCGCGCGTGGTGTTCAACGCTTCACGCGGTTCGGGTTTCTCGAGAGAAATGGCCAATCGAACCTAGCCGTGCCCTTGGGCCACATCGATGTGATCGCTAGACCCTTGGCTCGTCTCGTGGATGACCTAGCCCCGTGGCTCGACCGGCTCCAGCGCCTCGCTCGCGACAACAATGCCCCCGCAAGGTTGACCCACGTTGAGCGCCGATGTGCGGACGCTGTGTTCGCAGCGCTTACCCACGACCATAGCCCCCAGCGCTGGCAGGCGGTGCTGCTTGCAGCCGCAGCGGTCGAGGCTGTCCAGGCCAGTGGGACGGCCATCAAGCCGGGGCCGATTCCGCCATTGTCGCCGGAATGGGTGACTGCGACCGACGACGGAAGCACCGAATGGAGGCTCGCCCGTGCACTTGGGAGTGCTGCCGCAGGATATCAGCGGGACGGACGGCCCGACGATCCTGTTCGCTACCACTGGCTGCCCCTCGAGAAGGGTGCGCGTCGGTTTCGGGAAAAGGACAAGCGCCTCCTCCGCGATCCGCGCGTCGTTATCGGAGGACGAGACGCACTCGCCGACTTCACCGCGGTCGTGGAGCGCCGCATCATCGAAGCGTCCAGGCGTGGTCAGCGATGCCTGCCCCTTGTCGCTGCTCCGGGGTGCGACGCTCATCCCAGCGATCTGGGTGCGGTCATCGCAGGCGACGTCGATCTCGGAAGGGTCTCCGCCCTGGCGAGGGCACTCATGGCTGTGCGTTGGGAACGGTGGGTGCCATCGCACTGTGCGAGGCTGCAGCCTGGGATATTTCCCTCGGAGGGGTGGGTGGCGTTGCGTCTTGCCTGCCTGCCGTGGCCACTCGAGGCTGCCCGCAGGATTCCCACGGACGAGGCGATCATCCGCCGCCTGCAATCGGGAGACGGTACTACCGCCGTCGATATCGCTCTAAGGCGGCTGCGTGCCGCGGGACTACGGCCACCGATTCGAGCTGCGACCGTCGATCGCGCGACCGCCCTCGTGTGGGGAGCTGCGCTCACCTTTCCGATCAGCCCCTACTGGGCACGTGAGATGGCTCGGTCATTTGAGCCCACGAGCCGCCGATGAACCACCAGGAGAACTCATGACTCTCGACCTCGTTGCTCTAGAAAAGTCCACGCGCTTGCTGTTCAGCGTCGAGCTTCGGCCCGTCCAGGGGGACCGATTCCAACCAACCGGTTTTCCTAGCCTCGGCGCCGCCACCTATCAAAGCAAAGACGGGCAGAAGCTCCTCGTCGAGAGCGCGCAGAGCATGGCGAACCGGCTCGAGACAACGTGCTGGGATTCGTCAGACAACAAGCCGCTCAAGGTCCTTGCTGGGATCTCGCACGTCACCGTGACCCGGAAGAACGCATTTCTCACCGATACGATGCTTGAATCGCATCGGCTGAACAGCCCTTACTTGCTTGAGAACAAGCAGGACACTACCTTCATCGAAAAGTTGAAGAAGGATCTCGGCGGTCTGGCCGAGGGCCCCATCGACCGCAGGCTGCTCGCGACGGTATTGCTGCGCTATGATGTTGGTAGCCTGATTCACGGCGTGTTCTTGGCGAAGAAGGAGCTCGCGGGCGGACGGCTGCGCGTCGCTCGAGCGCTCTCCGCGTTTGTCGAAGCATCCGGCGTACGTGTCGCCGCGTCGGGCGGCGTGAAGAATGATCACGTGAACCCCTCGGGTGTGACGAAGGAAGGCTTCGGCAACGTTCCGTTTGCTCGCGATGAGTTCACAGCCGATCTGATCCTGTGCCACATCAACCTCGACCTCGCGCAGATTCGTGGTTACGGACTCGGAACTCCGGTCGAACGACTTCTCGTACTTCTTGCTCTGCACCGCGTTCGCCGACTTCTCGACGGCGATCTACGGCTCCGAACTGCATGTGACTTTGAGGTCGTCAATCGCGAAGCGATCGTGGGGACACGTCCGGACTTTCGGCTGCCCAAGCTGGACCAACTCGAGGCGGCGCTACCTACGGCGATCGCCGAGTGCAAGGAGCTGATGCTGCACACGACCGTGAAGTTTGATGGCGAGTTGAAGAAGGGTAAGGACGACGGGAAAGAGAGTGCCGACGCGGATGAGGAGGACGGGGCTGACGAGGATGGCGCCGACGGCGAGGAGTAGCGATGCCAACGCTATTGCTCCGATTTCCGGCGGGTCGCTACCATGCAACCCCGTGGGGCCATCACGTCAACGAGGGCCTCGTTGAATGGCCACCGAGTCCGTGGCGCCTGCTCCGCGCACTCATCGCATGCGGCTACTCAACACAAGGGTGGAACGAAGTACCTCCTGCTGGGAAGCGCTTGATCGAGACACTCGCGGAGAAGCTGCCGCGCTATCGTCTGCCCCATGCCAGCGTTGCCCACAGCCGGCACTTCATGCCCCTCGGCGTGTTTGACAAGGGGCGGGAGAAAACGACGCTCGTGTTTGATGCGTGGGCGGACGTTGGGAACGGAGCTCTCGCGGTCCGTTGGGACGGTAGCCTCGACGACGAGGCACGCGTACTCTTCGCGGAGCTGGCCCGCCACCTGGGATACCTGGGGCGCAGCGAAAGCTGGGTCGTCGGCGAATCGATCGACGATGACGCGGAGTTGCCGATGGGTACCGACGCGTTCCCGCATTTCGAAGGCCACCATCGCGAGCAGGGATGGGAGCAGGTCGCACTCGTTGCCGCCGAATCGGCCGGAACGTATCGGGACTGGCGAGATCAAGCCGTTGCCAAGGCACTTGAACAATTCCCGCTGCCGGAAGGATCCAAGAAGGTTGCGAAGAAGCTCGAGAAAGATCGCGCGGCCGCAATCGAGCCCTATCCGCCAGACGTTGTCGACGCACTCCAGCGGGACACCATCTGGTGGCAGCAACACAGGTGGAGCCAGCCCCCGGGCTCCCGACGCGTTCTGTATTGGCGTCGAAGTGATGCGCTCGCCGTTGGACCGCCCGCAGCAGCGGACCGGAAGCCTCAGGCGAGCATCACGACGATGCTTCTCGCGCTCACCACGCCAAGCGGAAACACGGCATCTTTGCCGCTCTGCGGGCGCGCGCTACCCCAAGCCGAGTTGCTGCATCGCGCGCTCGTCGCGCGGGCTGGGCGCGGTTCGCGGATCGACTGTCCAGAGCTGACGGGGAGAGATAGCAGCGGCGCTCCACTGATCGGGCATCAGCACGCCCACCTGCTGGCCGTTGACCTCGACGGCGACGGCCATCTCGACCACATCGTTGTCCACGCGCCGATGGGACTCGGACCCACTGCGCAGCGAGCGCTGCGCAGTCTCAAGCGAACCTGGACGAAAGGTGGCGTTGGCGAGCTTCAGATCGCGCTGGCTGGGCAGGGTGGTCTCGACGATCTGCGAGCGTTGCCGGCACCGCTGGACAGCGGGATCACGGCGTTGCTCGGGCAGCGGCTGGGGGCTCGCACGTGGACGAGCGTCACTCCGCTCGTTCTGCCGCGTCACCAGAAAGCTCGTGGGAGCAATGCGCTTGAAGGCCAAGTCAACAAGGAGCTCGCGTCTCGCGGCCTGCCCACCGCCACGATCGAGGTCCTTCCTTGGAACGACGCGACACGCCATCTCCGACATGCGGCGCGGGTTCGCCGTTCACCTGCCAAGCCTCCGCCCGCCGACACCGGCTTTGCTGTCCGCTTGCGATTCGCTCAGCCGGTGCGCGGCCCGATCTCGATCGGATATGGCTCGCATTTCGGTCTCGGACTGTTCGGTGCGAGCGACGTAGGTGAGGACTAGGACCGCCGGGCTACGATCGTCGTGCCTCGATTCCGGTCGGATTGGGTGCATCGAATGGACGCGGTGCCACCGCTGCCCTGTCCGAAATGACCACTTGTCTGGTCATCAGGTCACATGGCAACCTTGAGCGCATGGTGACCAAGAACATCAACGCCAGCGAGTTCAAGGCGAAGTGCCTCCGCGTGCTGGACGACGTGCAATCCACTCGGGCCGAGGTGGTGATCACGAAGCGCGGCAAGCCGGTGGCCCGCCTGGTGCCGATCGGGCCCGCGCGCAGCACGTTGCGGGGAGCGTGGAAGGGGATGGTCCGCACGAACGGAGACATCGTCCAGGTCGACTGGTCGTCTGAGTTCGAGGCGACCCGGTGAAGTACCTGCTGGATACCCATGTGGTGGTCTGGTGGCTGACCGACGACCGTAAGCTCTCGAAGGCACACGCGAAGCTTCTCGAGAGGAGCGAGCGGAGCGGGAGCGCGGTAGGCGTCAGCGCCTTGTCGCTCTGGGAGATCGCGAAGCTAGCCGAGCGAGGGAGGCTCGAGCTCACGCAGAGCGTCGACGATTGCCTTGATCAACTGGAGACGAGCGCCTTCGTCACGATCCTGCCGCTTACGGCGAGGGTGGCGGTGGAGAGCACGCGGCTCGGGGCGCGGTTCCACGCCGATCCTGTCGACCAGCTGATCGCCGCAACGGCGCGATGCCACGGGCTGACGCTGTTGACGGTGGACGAGCGGATCATCGAGTCCGGTGTTGTGGCGATAGGCTGATGCGGTACCGAAACCGCTGATACGCTACCCAGATGGGGCAGGTGCCGGTGGGGGAGAAAGCCAAGCGCGTGCCCGGTCTCGTGCCGGCTCGGATGCTCAACGAGCACGCGTACTGCCCGCGGCTCGCGTACCTCGAATGGGTACAGGGGGACTTCGCGGACAACGCCGATACCGTCGAAGGCCGGTTCCATCATCGAAAGGTTGATGCGGAGACCGGCGCACTTCCCGCCCCGGAGGAGATGGAAGGGGCGCGGTTCCACGCCCGCTCCGTGATGCTATCGGCACCGACGATCGGGTTGATCGCTCGGGTGGATCTGATCGAGGCCGACGGCGATGTCGTCACTCCCATCGACTACAAGCGGGGGGAGGCGCCGGACATCGCGGAAGGAGCGTGGGAGCCGGAGCGAGTCCAGCTCTGCGTCCAGGCGCTGGTCCTCGAGGAGAACGGGTATCGGGTCGAACGCGGAATTCTCTACTTTGTTGCGTCGCGGCAACGCGTCGAGATCGAGATCGATGCGGCGCTGCGAACCCGAACGCTCGAGTTGCTCACGGAGCTGCGCGACACAGCCAGCCGCGATGTTCCGCCACCACCGCTGGTCGATAGCCCGAAATGTCCCCGGTGTTCCCTCGTGGGAATCTGCCTTCCGGATGAGGTAAACCTGCTTCGGGACCGCGAGCCGGTTCCGGCGGCGGATGTGCGCAGGCTGATCCCCGCGCGGGACGATGCCCTTCCGTTGTACGTCCAGTCGGCTGGCGCCCGTGTGGGAAAGCGGGGCGACGAGCTCGTGATCGATCGGCGCGACGGGACGAAGGAAAGCGTACGCATCGGAGACACGTCACATGTCGCCCTGTTCGGCAACGTACAGATCTCGACGCAAGCGCTTCAGGAGTTGTGTTCACGCGGTGTCACGGTCTCCTACCTGTCGAGCGGTGGTTGGCTCTATGGCATCACCCGGGGGATGGACCACAAGAACATCGAGCTCCGCAGAGCGCAGTTCGAGGTCGCCGCCGATCCATTGCGTTGCCTCGCGCTCGCGCAGCGGCTGATCACGGTGAAGATCAAGAATGGCCGAACGATGGTCCGCCGGAACGCGGAAGGTACTCGTGTTCCGCCGCACACCGTCGATAGAATGCGCGAGCTTGCCGAGTCGGCAGAAGCCGCGACGAGTCTCGAGTCGCTGCTCGGCATCGAAGGAACGGCGGCGCGGCTCTACTTCGAGGCGTTCAGCTCGATGGTTCGCGTGCCGGAGGACGGTGATCGGATGGCCCTCGACTTCGATGGCAGGAATCGGCGTCCCCCGGTGGATCCGATCAATGCGCTGCTCTCGTTCGGCTACGCCATGCTCGCCAAGGACGTCGCGGTGACCCTCATCTCCGTCGGATTCGATCCGTACATGGGGTTCTTTCACCAGCCCCGGTATGGCCGACCCGCACTTGCGCTCGACGTGATGGAGGAGTTTCGCCCCTTGATCGTCGACTCGGTCGTGCTCACGGTGGTGAATACCGGCGCGGTCAAGAGCGGCGACTTCGTCCGACGCGGCGGTGCTGTTGCGCTCACACCGGCTGGGCGTGCGGGCTTCTTGCGGGCCTACGAGCGCCGGATGGACGAGCTCGTGACGCATCCCGTCTTCGGATACCGGATCAGCTATCGGCGGGTACTCGAGGTGCAATGTAGACTGCTCGCTCGCCACCTCTCCGGTGAACTGCCGACTTACCCGCCCTTCGCAACGCGTTAGCACGATCGTGAACCGCTACGTGGTCACCTACGACATCGCCGACGACTCTCGGCGGACCGCGGTCTTCAAGACGTTGCGAGGATTCGGCGACCACCTGCAGTACTCGGTATTTCGCTGCGACTTGAGCGATCGGCGCCGCGTGGAGTTGACTGCGGCGGTTCACGATCTCATCGACCACAGCGTCGATCAAATCCTCGTGATCGACCTCGGACCCGTCGACGGGCGGGCCTCGAATTGCGTATCATCCATTGGGCGGTCGTATTCGAATCCAGAGCGCACGGTCATCATCGTGTAGGCGACCGACCGCACCGCCCTGACAACTGAATAGCCTATTCTCGAAAGCTCCAAGAGCGCGAGCGCTCAGGTGCCGCTGCCGCCCGGCTCATCGCTCGCGACGGCAACTGGCTGATATCCGGGCGACAACGCGCATCGGACCCTGAAGGCATCGCGTTCGCACTTGGTTGCCCGCCCACCGCTCGCGGACTACCTGGTAACCCCCTGATGTTTCTGGGCTAAAACCCACGAGAGTCTCCGTCGACGTTCGTCGACGGCCCCATTGAAGCGACTGCCCGATCATCGCCGTGTTCTCGACGGGCCGGTCTCCGTCGACGTTCGTCGACGGCCCCATTGAAGCAGGTAGCCGGCGTCCGCATCGTCGACATGGGGACCGAGTCTCCGTCGACGTTCGTCGACGGCCCCATTGAAGCAGCAGCTCCTCACCGGCGAGTAAGCCGGCGAGGC
>JAYVLW010000355.1:0-5225 GCA_043759315.1 Myxococcales bacterium | reverse complement strand
CGGCGGACGGGCGTCACCGCCGCTCAGCTCGCCGACCGCTTTGGCGTCACGCTGCGCACCATCTATCGGGACCTGGAGGCGCTCCAGGACGCGGGCATGCCGATCCGTGCGGACCGCGGCCGAGGCGGCGGCTACGCTCTCGACAAGTCGTACCAGCTGCCTCCGATCAACTTCACGGCGCGCGAAGCGGCACTCCTCGTCGCCCTCGCGCGCCTCGCGATCGAACAGCGGCTGATTCCGTTTCCGAACGCGATCGAGAAGGCCGCGGACAAGGTCCGCTCCGCCCTCTCGACCTCCGCGCAGCGCGAGCTCCTCACGCTGATCGGCGAGCTGCAGCTCGTCGGCGTCCCTGCCCTGCCGATCCCGACCTCGGTGCGCGACGCGATCGAGACCGCGTGGTTCGAGTCGCGCGCGCTGCGCATCGTCTACGAGAAGAAGGCGTGGGAGATGACGCCGCGCCTCGTGCGGATCAGGAACCTCGTGTTCGATCGCCAGATCACGCTGCTCAACTGCGTGGACCTCGAGACCGGGAACGATCGGCAGTTCCGGCTCGACAAGATCAAGCAGGCGACCGTGATGGATCCGAACCCCGTATAGCTTGTCACCGCCGGCGGACGAACCTACGCATGGTCTGGGCTGACATCGCGCCAGCGGCCGCTACGGACACCGCGCGTACAGAATGCGCCAGATCGGCAGCCCCGTCTCTTCCGCGTTCTGCTCGCGCCACGACCGCACGCCGTACGGATTGCCGCCGCGCCAGAAGCACCACTCGTCGGTGGAGTTCGTGAACCGGCCGTCGCCATCGAAGGTGGCGAGCGCGTCGAGCGCGATGTCCCAGACGTCGGACTGCACGAACAGCTCGCCGCCCGGGCGGAGCACGTACGCGATCTGCTCGGCGAGCGCCTCGTCGACCATGCGCCGCTGGTGGTGACGGCGCTTGAACCACGGATCCGGGAAGTTGACGTAGACGCGCTCGACGGAGCCGGCGGCAAAGACCTCGGTCAGGTGGAGCTGCGCCTGGCAGAACACCGCGTGGACCGGGACCCGTTGCGTGCGAGCGCGCTTGTTGACGAGGACGGTCAGGTCCTCCCGGATCTCGGCGCCGACGTAGAGCCGCGACGGATCGAGAGCCGCACGCTCGAACAAGAACTGGGCATCGGCGCAACCGATCTCGAGCTCCACGAGCCGGCCATCGAGCGGGGGGCGCTCGCCGCGGAACTGCGCGAAGTGGGCCTGCTGGGGATTGACGTGCTGGCGGATCCGCACCGCGTCACCGCTCGGCGAACACGGCGCCCAGCGCGAGGTACCCGAACTGGCGGACGTTGAGTGGAGACTCGAGCCGATCAAGCTCGGCGCGGTGGAGCCAGCGCCAGGCGCTGAACTCTTCGTTGGGCGTGACGTCGGCGGTCGAGGCGACCTCGCAGACGAAGACGAAGTTCATGTGCAGGCCCTTCGACCCGGCCTGGTGCTCCTCGTAGCCGATCAGGCCGGGGGGAACACCGTCGAGAGCGTCACGCAGCGGGCGGAACGTGCCCTCGATGCCGGTCTCTTCGCGGAGCTCGCGGCGCGCGGCTTCGAGCGGGGTCTCACCCGTCTCGAGCTCACCGCCGATCGGCAGCCAGGTCTTGAGGCGCGCGTGCTCGATCACGAGGATCTGCGTGCCGCGGCGCGCATAGACGGCGACCGAGAACGCCCGGCGCACCGGTGATGCGGGAGACGCGGGAGACGCAGGAGACGCGGGAGACGCGGGAGACGCGGAGTCGGTCACGGCAGGACCTCGAAGGCGAGCGCGTTGGAGGAGCGATCGTCGACGGTGGCGATCAGATGAGAAGCACCGATCTCCGCGAGCGCCGGAATGATGACGCGCATGGAGGTCGAGTCGAGAGTAACGACGTTGGCCTGGACCTGAGGCGGCGAGAGGCCGAGCACGATCGAACCAGTCACGTGGGCGCAGTCATCGGCGGCGCCGCACAGACGTTGTCCCATCACGGTCACCATCGTATTGCGCGCGGAGGCCGGCGGAGTGACTGCATCGAGCCGCGGTCCGCCATCGTCGGTACAGCCAGCGCTGGCGACGAGGACGAGCAGCAGCTCGCGAATCACTTCGGGACCTTCTCCCAGTCCTTGAGGAACTTCTCGAGCCCGAGGTCGGTCAGCGGGTGCTTGCTGAGCTGGAGCAACACGCTGAGCGGCGCCGTCATCACGTGCGCGCCGAGCAACGCGGCTTCGTGCACGTGCATCGGCGAGCGGACGGAGGCGACGAGGACTTCCGTCTCGTAGCCGTAGTTGTCATAGATCTGCACGATCTCGCCGATCAGCTGCATCCCATTCGTCGAGACATCATCGAGACGACCGACGAACGGTGAGATGTACGTCGCGCCGGCCTTCGCGGCGAGCAACGCCTGCGTCGCCGAGAAGCACAGCGTGACGTTCGTCTTGATGCCTTCGGCGGCGCACGTTCGCACGGCCTTGAGCCCCTCGGGAATCAGCGGGATCTTGACGATGATGTTGTTGCGAAGCGCCGCGAGCTCGCGCGCTTCCTTCATGATCTCGTCGTGGGTGACCGAGACGACCTCGGCGGAGACCGGGCCCTTCACGATGTCGCAGATCTCGAGGAGCACTTCGCGGAACTTGCGCCCGCTCTTCGCCACCAGGGATGGGTTGGTGGTGACTCCGTCGACGAGGCCCATGGAGGCGGCCTCTTTGATCTCCTTGACCTCTGCCGTATCGATGAAGAACTTCATGGATCCCTCCGTTGCGCGACCGCCGACGAGGACGTAGCGTGCGCCGGCTGCTAACCCATACCACCTCATGACCTCTGTTCGCATCGGTACCGTCGATCTTCCCGACCGCATGGAGCGGGAGCGGTACTTCAAGGATCTCTCGCTCCTCGAGCTCTCCGCGCTCCACGCGGGTCCATTGAAGCCGAGCTCGCTCGCGAAGTGGGCTGCAGGATCTCCCGAGGGAGCGATCGCGCTCGTCGCACCGTGGGTGCTCACCCATCGCAAGCCACCGAAGGCGACGACCTTGTGGCCGCACGACGCGACCGTCGGTGATTTTCGCGATAGCGCGCCCGGCCGCGCCGCGCTGGCCCAGCTCAAGCTCGCCGTAGAGCAACTGAAGGCCGGCTACGTGGTGTTCCGCTCGCCGTCGCTGTTCGCCGCGTCCGCGGCCAATCGCGATGCGCTGAAGAAGTTCTTCGGCGAGATCGCGACACCCGAGGCCGTCGGCACGACGCGCGTCTGGGTGCCGGATGGGCTGTGGGACCTCCGTACCGCGGTCGCGTTCGCGAACGAGCTCGACGTCCTGTGCGCGTTCGACCCGCTCGTCCGCGACCCCGGGCAGCCGCCCGAGGTCCACCACGATCTCGACGTGTCCGCGCTCTATCTGCGGATCACCGGCCTGGGCCGGTCAGGCGCACTCCGGAGCGAACGCCTCGATGATCTGGTGATGCTCATCGAGCACTACGCAGAGCTGCCGACGGCCGCCATCGCCTTCGAGTCCCCGTCGCGATGGCAAGACGCGCGGAACCTCAAGAAGACTCTAGAGAGCGCCGTCGAATAGCTAGTCGTGGCCGCGTCAGAACACGAACGTCGCAGTCGGAATCGGAAGCTCGCCAGCCTTCTTCGGCACCTCCAGGATGCTGCGAGAGGACTTCCTCTCCACCATCTGGATGATTGGCTCCGACTTCCTCGACGCCACGGCCACCGTCTTCTTCGTGCGACTACCGTTACCCTTGCGCGCCGCTGGGCGCGCAGTCATCACCTTGGATCGCATTCAAACTCCCCCGGAGTCTTGGTGTGTAGTGACTCTACGGATCCACGCTTTCGACTGTCAATGTAGGCAATCTGATTCCTTTACTTCCGCCAAAGACCAACTTATAAACGCCGCCTCTTTCCCTGGAGTTTCAAGAATTTATGGCTGACAAGGGCACCCTCTCCGTCTCTCACCTTGCAGGCCCATTACTGCAGGCTCAGGTCGATCTTGTGGCGTTCGTCGCTTTCGGCGACCCGACCCGAGACCCCGTTTTCAAATCAGCAGACCAGGCGCTCGGTGGCGTGTTGTCTGACGTGGCGAAGGGCGAGTCGTTCGAGGGCAAGGTTGGCCAGTCGATCAGCGTTCACACCCACGGCCGGATTCCCGCACGTCGGATGATCGTGGTCGGAGCCGGCGCGCGCGGAGAGTTCGGAACACCGGGTGCGCGCGATCTCGCGGCGACGATCGCGCAGGCCGCGAACAAGGCCTCGGTCACGTCGGTCGCGTTCCTCGTGCCCACGCTGAGCGGCAGTCGCGAGGCCGCCCTGATCCAGCACGTCACCGAAGGAGTGTTCCTCGGTACCTACAAGTTTGGCCGCTACCTCACCGGCGAGGACCACAAGCGCCCCACGTCACTCAGGAGCTTCGGCCTGGTCACGGATGCCTCTCCCAAGGCAGGCAAGAAGCCGACCGCGGCCGCACACAAGGCGTTTGCCACCGCGGTGAACCGCGGTGAGGTCATCGCCGCCGCGATCAACCACGCGCGCGATCTCATCAACGAGCCCGCGGCCGTGATCACGCCCAGCGCGCTGGCCGCCGATGCGCAGGCGATCGCCAAGAAGCACAAGGGCACGGTCACCGCGACGATCCTCGACGCGAAGAAGTGCGCCGAGCTCGGCATGGGCATGTTCCTCGCCGTCGGGCAGGGCTCGGGTCAGGAGTCGAAGTTCATCCACTTGACCTACAAGCCTGCGAAGAAGCCAAAGAAGAGGGTCGCGTTCATCGGCAAGGGGGTGACGTTCGACTCGGGCGGCTACTCGCTCAAGCCGTCGAACGCGATGGAGGACATGAAGGTCGACATGTCGGGCGCGGCCGCCGTGATCTCCGCCATCGATGCGATCGCCACGCTCGGCGCCGACATCGAGGTCCACGCGGTCGCCGCGTGCTGCGAGAACCTCGTCTCCGGCCACGCGTACAAGCTCGGCGACGTGCTGACCTCGATGGACGGCACCACGGTCGAGATCAACAACACCGATGCGGAGGGCCGCTTGACCCTCGGCGACGCGATCACCTATGTGCGCGCGAAGATCCAGCCCGACGAGATGTTCGACTTCGCCACCCTCACCGGTGCCTGCATGGTGGCGCTCGGACCGTATACGGCCGGCGTGATGTCCGATCACGAGGCGCTGCTCAAGTCCTGGATGTCCGCGGCGGAGCGGACCGGCGAGGACATGTGGCGCCTGCCGCTG